>JAFTRC010000057.1 GCA_017462455.1 Bacilli bacterium
AGGTATAGAAGATAGAAAGCTTGCTGAAAACATAACAAAAGGAGATGTTAGTATGGAAGATATATATAAGAAGGTAGAAGAATTTAGTGATGATGAAGAGATATTAGGAGCATATGATGGAGAATGGCATAGACAAGAAGTCGCAAGAGTAGTAATGTTAGATAAGGTAGAACAAGGATATAAAGAAGGTCATGAGAATGGTCTCAAAAAAGGACTTGAGGAAGGTCGTGAAAAAGGTCTCAAAAAAGGTCTCAAAAAAGGTCGTGAAGAAGGTCGTGAAGAAGGCCGTGAGGAAGGAATTGAAATGATTGCCCAAAATATGTTAAAAGAAAATATTGATATAAACATCATATCAAAAGTAACAGGATTAACAATCGATAAAATTCAAAAAATGTAAAGGTCATATTGGCCTTTTTGTTATCTTAAAATAATTTAAATTTCAAATCTTTAAGTTTAATACTATATGTGGTATAATGATTAAGGTGAGTAGTATGATATTTTTTAAGTATTTATTTATATTTTGTTTATTTTCAGTAGTAGGTTGGGTGTTAGAATTTTTATTTAGGAGTATAGTAAATAAGAAAATTATAAATCCAGGATTTATGACAGGATGTGTTGTACCTTTATATGGTTTTGGTGCAGTTATATTAAATTTAATTTGTAATTTATTTGCAAATATTCAAACAGAGTATAAGTCATTAATAATATTTATTTTATCAGTTATATTATTAAGTATTTTGGAATATGTAACTGGATATATCTTGCTTAAATTTTTTAATTTAAGATTATGGGACTATTCTAAACAAAAATGTAATTATAAAGGATTTATTTGTTTAGAATTTTCTATTATTTGGGGATTTCTATCTTTAATATTTTATACATTTATTTTTCCTAATTTAAATAATTTTGCTTTAAATTTTGTAAATAGTAATATAGGTTTATTTTCTTTAGGAATATTTGTTGGTGTATTCATAATAGATTTATGCGTATCTATTAATCTAGTTGATAAACTGACTAAATATGCGAATGATGTAAAAGAAACAATAGACGTAGAAAAATTAAAATTAGAAGCTCGTTTGAATGTTCGAAAAAAGAAATTTTTGCATGCTATATATCCATATGTATCAACTAATAAATATTTAAAAGATAAAATAAAAAAAAGGTGATTTATGAAATATATATTAAATGGTATAGAGTATGATGTTGTAATAGAAAAAAAGAATAATAAAAATTTATATGTAAGAGTTAAGGAAGACGGAAAGATACATGTTACGTGCAACTATTTAACCACAAAAGGAATGATATTAAAAGTATTAAATGAAAACACTAAGGCTTTACAAAAAATGGTAAAACATATGGAAAAACAAAGTGAAAAGAAAGATAAATTCTTTTATTTAGGTAATTCATATGATATAATTATTGATGAAAGTATAAGTGGAGTAAAAATAATAGGTGATAAAATATATTCTAGAAGTGAGAAAACTTTTAATAAGTGGTATAAAGATGAAATAATTAGAATATTTGATGATAGGTATGTTTATATCTTTAATCAATTTGATGAAAATATAAAATCGCCAATATTAAAAATTAGAACTATGAAAACACGATGGGGTGTATATAATAGAAAAAATCATACAATAACTTTAAATTCTAAATTAATAGAATATGATATAGAAAAAATAGATTACGTTATTATACATGAATTATCTCATATTATACATTTTAATCATTCTAAAAATTTTTGGAATTTAGTGAGTAAGTATTGTCCTGATTATAAAAAAATAAGAAAAGAGTTGAAGGATTAATGAAGAGTTTTTTTAATAAGTTTATAAAATTATTTGTAATACTTGTAATGGTGTGTGTTACTTTAACTGTACCATCGAATCATGAAAAAGTAGAAGCAAAAACTTTAAGAGATTTAAAACAAGAACTTGCTGAATTAGAACAAAAGCAAAGTGAAGTAGAGAATGAACAAAAACTAACAGAACAACAAATTGAAAATAAAAAACAAAGTATTAGTAACATAAATGTTGAAATTAATGATATTCATAAAGAGATGGAAAACTTAACTGTTGAGATTGAAGAGTTAGGTATAGAAATCAAAGAAAAAGAACAAGAGATAAAAGATATTATGAATTATTATCAATTATCAAATGGAGAATCAGCTTATTTAGAATATATATTTAATGCAGCAGATTATACAGATTTCATATATCGTATGGCTATTGCAGAACAACTTTCAAATTACAATGATAAATTGGTTGATGAATATAACGAAAAAATAAAAGAAAATGAACAAAAGAAAAAAGATTTATCTAATAAAACAATAGAATTGAATGAAAAACAAAAACAATTAGAAGAAGAACTTGCTTCATTAGGATCTCAACTTGGAGAAATAATGGATGAAAATGTTACAGTAGAAGATGATATTAAATCTATAAAGAAATTAATTAATACATATGAAAATGTTTACGAATGTGGTTTAGATGAAAATTTAGATACTTGTGGAAGAGGAAAATTACCTGCAGGTACTGCATTCTTTAGACCAACTACAAGTGGTATGGTATCAGCTAACTATGGAATATATTATCCATGGGGATATGCAATGCAACACTATGGTATGGATATTGCAGGGACAGGTCATGGAGCTCCAGTTTATTCTGTAGCCGATGGTAGAGTAGCTTACATAACTTATGAAGCTTCTTGTGGTGGTAATATGGTATATATACATCATAATGTAAATGGTGTAGCTTATACATCTGGATACTTTCATTTAGCTTCAGTAAATGTAAATATTGGAGATACAGTAACGACTAATACAGTAATAGGAGCAGTAGGTGGAAATCCTTATATAGAAACTTGGGATGGATGTTCAACAGGAACTCATTTACACCTTCAACTTTCTTATTCAAATATAGCAGCTGGCGAAGGCTTCTATACAAGATTTACTGCTAAGCACTTTAATCCTAGAAATGTTATAAATTTCCCTTGTGAGGGTTGTTGGTATTCTGACAGATTAACAAAATATTAATCGACAAATTTAATTAATCACTACTATTATAATGATAGTGGTGATTTTTTTATGAAAGTAAAATTATTTGATGAATCTCATGAATTAGATTTAGAAAAAAGCATTAATAAATTTTTAAGTGAAAAAGAGGTTGATTTAATGGATATAAAATATCAAGTAGCTATTAATATATGTGGTGAAGAACAAATATATTGTTTCAGTGCTATGATAATTTATAGATAAATTTGTTGTATAAAAAATATTATTTTTAATCATTATACTCATAGAATATTAAAGGAGGGAATTTATGTATAACAGTTTTACTGAAGAAGCAAGAAAAATACTTATGAGTGCCAAAGAAGAAATGAAAAGTTTAAAACATCCTTATGTAGGGAGTGAGCACCTACTTCTTGCAATATTAAAAGATAAAAATGAGATAAGTAATAGATTAAAGGAATATGATTTAGATTATAAAAGATTAAAAGAAGAGATAATCGATATAGTAGGTATAGGAAGTAAGGAAAGTGAATGTTATCTTTATACACCTCTTTTAAAAAGAGTAATGGAAAATGCAGTATACGATAGTAAAGAAAATAATAATGGAAATGTGACAATATCCCATTTATTTTCTGCCTTACTCGAAGAAGGAGAGGGAATAGCTATCAGAATACTAATAGGTATGGATATAGATTTGGATGATTTATATGATGAATTTGCTTATAAATTTAATATGAAGAAAACAAAAAATAAAAAATTATTAATAGATGAACTTGGGGTAGATTTAACTAAAAAAGCATTAGAAGATGAATTAGATCCAGTAATTGGTAGAGATGAAGAAATACATAATGTTATTGAAATATTAAGTAGAAGAAAGAAAAATAATCCTATATTAATTGGAGAAGCAGGAGTAGGTAAAACAGCTATAGTAGAAGGTCTTAGTAAATTAATAAGCTTAGGAGAAGTACCTAATTCATTACGCAATAAAAGAATAATAAGTTTAGATATGGCAACTACAGTAGCCGGTACAAAATATAGAGGAGAATTTGAAGAAAGAATAAATAAAATATTAAAAGAATTAGAAGAAAATGATGATATAATTCTTTTTATAGATGAAATACATACTTTAGTGGGTGCAGGAGGAGCAGAAGGAGCGATTGATGCTTCTAATATATTTAAACCCGCCCTTGCCCGTAATAAAATGAGATGTATAGGAGCTACAACTACAATGGAATATAAGAAATTTATATCAGGTGATAAAGCTTTAGATAGAAGATTTCAAAAAGTAGAAGTAAAAGTTCCTGATACTAAAACAGTAAAACAAATATTACTAAAATTAAGAGATACTTATTCTTCTTACCACAAATCAACCATTTCAGATGAAATAATAGATTATATTATTGAACTATCTGATAGATATATAAAAAATAGATATCAACCAGATAAAGCAATTGATATCTTAGATGAAGTATGTGCCCATGTCTCTTTAAAAGAAAATAGTAAACTAAAAAAATATAATTCTTTAACTCGTGAAGTAAACGAAATATTAAAACATAAAAAAACATATTTACTAAAAAAAGATTATGAAAAAGCATCAAAGTATAAAGAAAAAGAAAATGAATTAATGAGTAAGATAAATAAATTAGAACTAGAACTTACTAAAGAAAAAAATAATATTATAACTAAAAAAGATGTTATTAAAATAGTGAGTAGAAAGTGTAATGTACCTATATATGAATTACAAGAATTTAACTTAAATGACATAAAAGCATTTGAAAAAGAATTAAAATCTAATATTATGGGTCATAATAAACCAATAGAAGAACTTGTTAAAATATATAAAAAATTAAAACTAGGTTTTAAAGATGATAATATGTGTTATTCACTTCTTTTTACTGGACCAAGTGGTGTAGGTAAAACAATGCTAGCTAAAACATTTTCAAAAAAACTATCGAATAATATAATAAAACTTGATATGAGTGAATTTAGTGAAGCTCATTCAATTAGTAAATTAATAGGTTCTCCTGCAGGATATGTAGGTTATGATGATAATAAAAATATATTTGAAAGTGTTAAAGATAATCCGTTTTCTATACTTATATTAGATGAAATAGATAAAGCCCATCCTAATATAATAAATCTTTTATATCAAATACTAGATGAAGGTAAATTAAAAGATTCTAAAGGAGAAGAAATATATTTTAATAATTCAATAATAATAATGACTTCTAATGTAGGTTTTAATAGTAATAGTATAGGATTTAATAATTCTAATAAAGTTAATAATGAATTAAAAGAGATATTTAGTATTCCATTAATAAATAGAATAGATAATATACTTACATTTGATTATTTAAATGAAGAAAATATAGAAAAAATAGTAAATAATCAATTGAGTAAATTAAAAAAGAAATATAAAAATAAAGGTATAACAGTTAAGATTAGTAATAATGTAAAAAAAGATATAATAGAACTATCTAACTATAAAGAATTTGGTGCTAGAAGAATAGATAAGATAATAAAAAATGATATAGATAGTATGATAATAAATGAAATTTTGAATGATAAAAAAATAATAAATATAAAAAATATTAAAAAAGAGAAAGTAATTAACTAAAAAATACTTTTCTTTTTTTTAAAATATGCTATAATTAATTATAGGGTGATGATATGACCACTACTTTAGAAGATATAAAGGTAAGTTTAAGTAGTAATGCTAATCTACCACAAGAAGTAAAACAAAAATTATATGAATTAGTTGTTACTTTGAATAAAAAATTACCAGAAGTTAATCTTAATAAATTAAATGAAAAAATAAAAACAGTAAAAATAGGAAAAATAAGTAAATATGAAAGAAAAGGTACATATAACTATAATGTATTTAAAAATGAAATATTATTTTCCAATAATTTAGAAGGTAATTATGATATAGATCATTTACTTATGAAAGCTTTACTTGAAATGTCTACCTCAACAGGTACTTATACAGGTTTTCATTCTGATGATAGGTTAAGAGCTCTAAATCTTGCTTATACAGAAATACTTGCTAATTATATAATAGGAAATGAAGGGGATTCAGATTTAGAAGAAGAGATGCTAGTTACTAATCTTTTAAGTCATATTGTTGGCAAAGATACTATGTTTAATTCTTATTTTACGAATAATGGGGAACCTATAATAAAAGCTATGCAAGATGCGGAGGTAGGAATGTTATGACAAGTATAGTAAAAAAGAGTCATACTGATATGATATTAGATTTAGTTAATTATATTAATTCGGCAAAGGATACAAATGCATTAAAAGGTGATGAGTTTGCAAAAGCATTAGAGTTAATAGGTGACGTAGCTGCTAATCAAGCAAAAAGAGGATTATTGACTGAAGAACAAAGAGATCAAATTGAAACTCTTTTACCATCTGATGAAAGATATTTTAAATATCCTCATAAAGATATAGCTCGTTCTCGCAAAATGATTTTAGAAGGTATTGATATGGGATTTGAAGCAGCTAATAGAAGAACTATGATGGCAAGTCCTGTATCTAGTTATAGTTTAAGAAAATAATATAAGTTATGAAATTCAGGTTCAATGTCAAGTAGTGTTGGTGGAACCAAAAACTAATGATAAATGAATCGGTAAGAGGACTAAAATTTAGTTCTCTTTTGTTATGCTTTAATAGGATTTAGTAATCCTTTAATTAACATAATTCTAGCTTTTAAATG
>JAFTRC010000007.1 GCA_017462455.1 Bacilli bacterium
GTTGGTGTTATTGCATTTGTTTCTAGTGCTGTACTACTTGATGAAAATACTACACTAAATGTTGAAGAATCTGGATCTACACTTAAACTTGATTTGATTAATAAACTACTTGAAAATGCTGCAAATCCTATTGATACTCCTACTACTGCTATTAGTGCTATCATTATTATTAATTTTTTATTTCTATCTTTCATATTTTACTCCTCTCATATTATACAAATTTATTATAATATTTTTGCAATGAAAAAACAAGATTTTTTTTATTTATTTTTGGAAAATATTTTTATTTTTTTACTTAGCTTGATACCAATTAGCCCCATATTCAATATCTACTAAAAGGGGTACTTCAAGTTCTACTACACTTTCCATAACTTTTTTCATAAGACTCTTTACTATTTCAAATTCTTCTTTTTTACAATCTACTACAAGTTCATCGTGCACTTGAACTAATATTTTACTTTTTAAATTATGTTTATTAAATTCTTTATATAAATTAACCATAGCTATTTTAATTATATCAGCAGCTGTACCTTGTATCGGAGTATTTAAAGCCATTCTTTCAGCACTACTTCTAATCATAAAGTTTTTATTTTCTAATTCATCTATAGTTCTGATTCTATTAAACATAGTCTTTACATATCCATCAATATGAGCTTGTTTAATACATTCTGCCTTATAATTTTTAATACCTGGATAAGTTTCATAATATTCATTTATAAATCTAGTAGCTTCTTTAGTATCAATATTTAAGTTTTCTGAAAGCCCAAAACCACTTATTCCATATATTATTCCAAAGTTAACTGCTTTAGCCATTCTTCTCATATCTTTAGTTACTGCTTCAATAGGCACTTTAAATATATCACTAGCAGTTTTTGTATGGACATCTATATCATTTTTAAATGCTTCTTTTAATGAATCGATACCTGCCATACAAGAAAAAATTCTAAGTTCTATTTGAGAATAATCCGCACTTACTATGATTGAATCTTCACTAGGTATAAATGCTTTTCTAATTAATCTTCCATATTCATTTCTTATTGGGATATTTTGTAGATTAGGTTCTATACTAGAAAGTCTTCCTGTACGAGTAAGGGTTTGAGTATATATAGTATGTATTTTATTATCTTCATAAATATAATTTATTAAACCTTCTATATAGGTACTATAAAGTTTAGTGAGTAATCTATATTCTAAAATACATTCTATTATAGGATGTTTATCTTTTAATTTTTCAAGTACATCAGCAGCTGTAGAATATCCATTTTTACCCTTTTTAGCTTTATGAGGTAATCCTAATTTATCAAATAATATTTCGCCTAATGCCTTAGGTGATGAAATATTAAATTCACTACCTGCATAATTATAAATAGTCTTACTAAGTAATTCTATTTTTATTTTAATTTCTTCACCCATATCAGTAAGTTTAGCTTTATCAACATTAAACCCTGTGTATTCCATATCAGCTAATACTTCACTTAAAGGAAGTTCTATATCTTTGAATAAAGAATACATTTATTTATTTTTTAATTCTTCTTCAAATTTAACTTTAGTCTCATATATAAATTTAGCTCTTTGTACTACTATTTCTTTTATATCTAAATTTTCTTGCTTTATATTAGTTATAAAAGGTATTTTATAACCTAATTGATTAGATATATAAGCAATATCATCTTTTAAATTATATTCAAGTAAATATGCGGCTATAGCTGTATCAAATACTACATTAGAAATATTAATATTATTATTTTTGAAAGATACTAATACTTTTTTATAATCATAAGTATATAAATTTACTTTATTTAAAAACTCTGGATTCTGTTTTAATAAATCACCACTTATATATAAAGCATTATCTTTATTATAAACACCCATACCAACTATATTTGATTGGTGGTAATTAGTATTATCTAGTTCCAAGTAAATAGCACAATCACTAGTTATATTTATATCTTTTATATTTGTAATTTCTTTAAAGTCTATAGTATTATTATCTTCTATTATTTTTTCTTTTTTTAGATTTTTTAATAATGAAAAGAATTCTAATTCTTCATATATACTAGCTAATTTAGATGTATTACCTAAATACTTAATATCAGGTATATTTATTTCCATTGGCACATCTCTATAAATAGTAGCTATCTCATAACTCATATAAGCATTATCTTTATCAGCAATAAGTTTACTTTGAGTGGCTCCTTTAATACTTTCTATATTTTCATATACACCATCTAATGTTTTATATTCGTGTAGTAACTTTAAAGCAGTTTTTTCGCCTATTCCTTTTACTCCAGGAATATTATCGCTACTATCACCCATTAAAGCTTTTAAATCTATTATATTTATTGGATCTATTCCCCATTCTTCTTTAAAAGAAGCCTCATTATATCTAATATAGTCCTTTGATTTTAATAATTTTATTTCTACTTGTTTAGATATTAGTTGAAGTAAATCTTTATCACTACTAACAATTAATCCTTCATAATTATCATCAGGTTTATCACAATATTTAGCAAATGTACCTATTATATCATCTGCTTCATAATTGTCTATTTCATAATACTTAATTCCCATAGCTGTTAACATTTCTTTAGCAACAGGAAATTGCATTTTTAATTCTTCTGGTGTTTCACTTCTTCCACCTTTATAAAAGTCATATTTATCATGTCTAAATGTTTTTCCTTTATCAAAAGCAACTACTATATAATTTGGCTTTTCTTCAGATACTATTTTATTTATCATATTAGCAAATCCAAATAGTGCATTAGTCGGAAATCCTTTACTATTTTTCATAAAATTACCATTATACGCAGTAGCATAATAACTTCTAAAAAGCAAGTTATTACCATCTACCATTATTATTTTTTCCATAACATCACCATATATATTATAACATGATTTTATGATATTTTTTCTAGTATTTTATATAAATAATCTTTATCTTCTATTTTGTTTATACCAAAACATTTTTTACCTAAATCTTTTAAACTAGATCCTATGTGATATAAAGTATTATCAGTAATTAGAAACCGGTCATGAAATATATTAGAATATTTTATTTTTAAATCTGGATATTGTTTATTAAATTTATCTACATCTAACTTAGTTATATAATGAGAACTTGTTACTAATTCTACAGTTACTTTTTCTTTCTTATACACTAACATATCAAGTATACTTTTATCTATATAATTATCAATAATAATTATTCTATCATTTGCTTCTTTTATTAAATCTATTATTAAACTATAAGCATCGTATATTTCTCCATTAAAGAATATTTTTTGTTTTTCTATTTTCTTAGGTTCTAAAGCATTAAATATTTTATCAAAATTGTCATCATATTGTAACATTTTATATTCCATAGTAGTTATTCGTTTAAATAAATTTTTATTATTATTTATAAAATTTTTCATAGCTATAAAAGCATCTACAATTTTTAAGCTAGCATTTACGGCAATTTCACTTTTTAATAAACCGGCTAACATAACAATACCATACTCAGTAAATACATGTGGTATATATCTTCTACCACCATAACTATCATTCAAACTTGAGGTGACATTTTGGCACCTCAAGACCTCATATTCTTCTTCTGTTAATTTAAAACAATAATTTTCAGGAAACCTTTCTTTATTTCTTTGAACTTGCCTATTCAAATATTTAGTTTCATATCCAAATAACTTAGCTACATCACTATCTAACATTACATATTTTCCTCTTATTTCGTAAATTAAATTTTCTATTTTAATTTCTTCTAACATAATTAGACTCCTTTCAGTAATTACATTATTAACACACTTCTAAAATTTAATCAAAAACTAGTTTTTAAAATTCTGTATTATAAATTTAGCAAAAATTCTTGATTTTAATTAATTTTGAAATAAAACTGTAAAAAATAATTAGCAATATTACAATTTTAGTAATATAACAAAAAAACTCAAATTTTTGAGTTTTTTCCTAATTTTAAAAAATTTGTTCCTATAATAATTAAAACCAAACAAAACATTTGTACAAATAAAAATGAAAATAAATTAAAATATACTCGTACAAAAGATAATATAAATCTACATATTCCAAATCCAATAAAACTGATAGCAATTATTTTATTCTTATCAAATCTTTTTAAATTACTTAATATATAAATATAAACTACTAAATTTGCAACACTCTCTATTAATTGAATAGGTATTTCAATATAACTTCCACAACAACCTTTTATAAAACATCCAATTTTTAAAATAATATATATTAAAATTAAAGATGGTAAATATATTACTAATAGATTTTTAAAGTTATTTTTTGTTATTTTTGAGAATATAAATATTGAAAAAATGCCTCCTATATATCCACCTATAAATGAATAACCTGATAATATAAATTTTAATTTATTAACAATATTATCCGTAGTAATAAATAAATTTAAACTATTTATATCAAATTCTAAAATAATATAAAATATTTTTGCAAAGACAATAAAACATATTAAAAATAAAATATAACTGTAAAATAAGTATTCTAATGAGATTGTTTTAAATTTCTTATTTATAACTATACAAGAAGCAAATGGTAAAGTAAAACCTAAAATAATAAATAAAATATAAAATAAATTATCCATACTTAAGAAAGTTGATTACACCCAGTAAGTAATACTTCAAATAGACTTATAAAAAGCCAAAATAATATTATAGCACCAATTATCATCAATACTATTAAAACACTATCAATGATTATCATTACCAAAGACATTGTATCTTTATATTTACATCTACTTATAATAGCTAAAACTAAAGAAACAATTATCCATGGAATACTAGTTAAAAAATCTAATCCATCAAATGTATTAGTTATAAAAATAGAAACCACTTGCACAATACAAAACACAAGAGAAAGTATCGATAAAGTTGTACTACCTATTTTTTTATTATCTACTATATTATTATCTTGAATGATTTCTTTTCTTTCTATATTTTTACCGCAATTCTCACAAAATTTACTTGTATTATCATTTTCTTTTCCACAATTACCACAATACATATTACCACTTCCTTACTATAAATAGTTTAACACATTTTTTATTATAATAAAAGAAATTCAAATAATTTTGAACTCCTTAATTTAATTCTTGTAAAGTATCATCAAGTATTGAATATAGAAATATATTAACTTCTTTTTCACTTATACTTTCTATATAATTTTTATATCCATTTAATTGTTTTAAATAATTTTCATCAGTTATATTTTTCATCTTATAATCAATTATATCTATGTGATTATCATATTCTAACATTAAATCTATAAAACCATGTTTTATCTCATTATCTTCTTCATATATAAACTCATATTCCTTAAAACAATTTAAATAATTTAAATCTATATGTTTAATAAATTTTAATATATAAGGATTATTACTATTCTTAAAATCTTCTGTTTCGAAGATGTAGTGTAGTTTAGTACCCTCTTTCATATTGTTATATTCATCAATACTTATTAATTTATTAGTAACTTTAGAAAATCTTGATTGATTTATTTCTTGATACTCTATATCATTATTAATTTTTTCTATTTTAGTATCTACCTCTTTTATTTTTTGTTTATAATTATAAGATTTTATTTTTTCATAATCCCTTGTTAAAATAACTTTATTAAAATCTATATCTTTAGTGTATGGTAAAAGTACAGGAATTATTGATTCTAACATATCAGATATTCTATTATAGTTTAATCTAATACTTGTTGGAACTAAAGTATTGTAACCTTCTTTATCTTTATCTAAAGGACAAACTATAATAAATTTTTCACGCGCTCTAGTTAAAGCTACGTAAAAAAGTCTTATTTTTTCACTTATACTTTCTCTATTTTCTACACTAAGTAATAAATCTTTAAGTATTGTTTGTTTTATTCCATTATCTACATATGGAGTAATTATATTATAATTTGAATCTACTATAAACTTAGCTTTTTTATCTTCATCATTACTTCTTTTATATAGACCGGTAAAATAACAAATACTATATTCTAAACCTTTACTTTTATGTATATTTAATATTTTAACACTATCACTATTATCACTATTTAATGAATATTCTATTGCTTCAACATCAATCATGTCACTTAAATACTTAGAAAAATCTATAGGTGTATATCCTATATTAGAAAGATTCATACTTAAATCTTTTAGATAATCTATTTTAATCATAGATTCTTTAATATTTCCTATAGTAATTAAGTTTTCATAGTAATTAAATTCTTCTATTATTTTATTTAATAAATCCAAATTAGATAATTCAAATATATTTATACTCTTACACTTTTTATATAATTCACTTTTATAAAAAGAATTGCTTTTTAATATATCAAATATTTCTTCATCATTAGTTTTAAATAAGTAAGACCTTGATATACTAGTAAAATAATATTTGAATTCATCATCTATTTCGTTTAAATTTATTTTAACTATTAAATTTATTAAATTTTTTAATACTATTAAATCATCACCTAAAGTAAGCTTTTCATTTTTTATCTGAGTTATAGGGACACCTACATATTCAAATATTTTCTTATATAAATCAAAACTAGTACCTCTATCCATTATAATAGCAAAATCCCCATACCTACATTCTCTTAAAGTACTTGTCTCTTTATCTACTACTAAATATTTATTTTCTACTTTTTCTTTTATGTCATAAGCAGTTGTGAATGCTTCTATTTCATCATTAGAAAAGTTTTCTATATTTTTAGGATTATATGTAAGTACTTCCATATCATTATTTTGATCTGTCTTACACCCTTCAATATAATTAGTATTACCAAAATTCATTTGATGAGATTCTTTATATTCTGCATCTCCTACTTCGTTATCCATTATAAGATTAAATATTAAGTTTATATTATCAAGAACTTCACCTCTTGATCTAAAGTTCTTAAGTAAATCTATTTTTATACCACCATTACCTTTAGAATAGTTATCATATTTATTTCTAAATATATATGGATTAGCATGTCTAAATCTATAAATAGATTGTTTTATATCTCCAACCATATAAATATTGTTATTAGCAATCAAATTTATAAATTCTTCTTGGATATCAGAAGTATCTTGATATTCGTCTACCATTATTTCATCAAAGCTATTTTTTAATTCTTCTCTAATATCATTATTTTCTTTTAATATTTTAATTGACATTAAAGCAATATCAGAAAATGTATATAAATCGTTTTCTTTTTTATATTTATTAAACTCGATATCAAATTTATTTATAATAGAACTAATAGCTATTATATAAGATTTAGTAGAAAGTAATGATTCTTTCATTTCATCAATACTATCAAATCTAGTTAAATCTTTTAATTTTTTTATAATATTAGTTATTTCATCTTTATAAATTTTAAAATCATCTTCACAATTCTTATTCTTTCTAGGAGAACCTACTAAACTTATATTAGTTTTAATTTCATCATAAGTTTCACTATTTAATAAATTATCTATATTAAATGTTTCTATAAATTTATTATCTACTCTAGCTATTAATTCTTTATATGGTTCTTTAATAGAATTTTTTACTTCTATTACTCTACTTAAATATTTATTTATTTCATTATCTATAAACTCATCATTAAAATGAGTAGTTATATAATTTTCTAAGTATTCTTTTTTCTCCGGAATTAAATCTAATTTTTTTGATATTTCTTTAACAATACTTTTTATATTATCATCACTTTTAATACAAAAATCATTAATTAATTTATCAAAATTTTCATCACCATACATATCATCAAATATCTTATCTATTATTTCATTAGTTTTTAATATTTCAATAGAATTATCCATAATAGAAATATTTGGAGAAAGAGATAGTGAGGTGTGGTACTTCTTAACTACTGATAGAGCAAATGAGTCAAATGTAGTTATATAAGCCGAATCTATATAATCTAATTGTTCTTTTAAATCAGCTTTCTTTATAGCTTTTCTAATTCTTTCTTTCATTTCTCCTGCAGCAGCATTAGTGAAAGTTAGAATTAATAATCTATTAATATTACCACCATTTAATAATTTTCTAATAGTACGTTCTGTAAGTACTGCAGTTTTACCACTACCTGCTCCAGCTGATACAATTATATTAGTTCCTGACTTAGTAATTGCTTGTTCTTGATCGGTTGTCCACCTACTCATCTTCTTCACCACCAAACTTACTATTCGCTTTAATATTTACAAAGTCATATTCTTTCATAAAGCATAAATCTTTATATTTACAAAATTCACAACCTAAATTAACTTTATCATATTTAGGGTTAATATCGAATTTAGATTCTAATACATTATTAATAGTTTCATTTATTTTATCTTTTGTAACATTAATAATTTCATTTATTTCATTACCATTTAACATGTGCTTTAAACTATTAGAACTAAATGAACCATCGTTTTTTATTTTTATTCCATCTATAACACTACTATCCATATAGTTACTATCAAACTCTTTTAATATTTTTTTATCAGTATTAGTAAATCCAATAAGTTTTAAACTTTTTTCTTTTTCATCATCTGATTTGTTATCAAGAGTAATATTTTGTAGATAGAATCCTGCAAATCTAATATTTTTAAAACTATTTTCAGATAAATACATATAAGTTGGAAGTTGTAATCCAATCCCACTATCTATATATTTTAAACTAGGTTTCTTTACATAAGTCTTATAATCTATAATAGCTGCTATAGTAATATCATTAATAGTATTATAAACAATCTTATCTATAAAACCAACAAAATTAATATTATCTTTAATAGGGATTTTAACAAACTTTTCTGTTTCTATATTCTTTAAATTAGAGAATTTTTCTTGTTTCTTTAATACTTCAATTAAGTATTCTATATTTTTAATAGTTCTTTCTACAAAGAACTTATTTGAATTAGTTAACTTGATATCATTATCACTTATATATTTATAAACTTCTTCTCTAACATCAATATCACTTTTAACTGCTTTTTCTAATACATCGTGATAAATATTACCTAACGTAACACTAAACATATCTATATTATCTTTTAAACATAATATCTTATCTATATAAAATCTAAACGCACATCTATTATAATTATCCATGCTTGAATATGATAAATTAAAACTTCTTAAATTATTAATATAATTTTTTAATTTAGTTTTACTTAATCCTGTAAAAGAATGAGAATATGTATTATAAGGAATATCATAATTAGAGTTTAATAAGTCTAAATTATTATCAATCTTTCCAAATTTAATTAATTCATCTAACATATTTGTTAAAGTAATTTTATCACTTATTTCACTATAACTTACTTTATAATCTAATTCTACTCTTTCTACATTACTATCTAATTCATCTATTAAATTAGATGGATAAAAAGTACTAAAAGAATTTTTTAATTTATAAGTTATAGTTAAATTTTTAATATTCTTAATAGACTTAATTACTTCTTCTTTTTCTTGTTTATTTTTTTCTACTACTGTATCTAAATAATCAGGTTTTATATTATCACTTATATAATCTTCATCTTTAAATATTTTAGGAATTATACCTTGATTAAAACCTAACATAAATACATACTCATCATTAAAGTCATAATTCTTATAATCTACTACCTCTATCATATTTGTATATTTATTATTTTCTATAAAGGTATGTTTTAAATCATATTCTAATAATATTTTTAAATCATTAATATCACTACACCATACATATTTATTGCACATACTAACTATTTTATTATAAGTATCTGTAGTATTATATTTTTCTATTGATTCTATTCCCTTTTCTAAACTACTTAAATTTTCATAGAATGTTTTTCCAATTACGGTAGATATTATAGGTATATTATTAAACTTATTTATTTTTAAATTATAAAAATTAAATATTTTAGTTAGTAAATTTATATAATCATTACTTACATTAGTTAACTTTATATTATTTATATCTACTCCATTATTAATAAGTTCAGATATTTTTCTAGCTACATATTCAATTTCTTCTTCCATAGTAGTAAATTCATATATAATAGGCTTATAATTATTACTTTCTTTTTCTATAACGTTATAATTTATATCTTTTAATAAATGTTTCTCAAACTTACTTAAAGAATAGTTATATATAATAATGTCCTTATCACTTATGTAACTTTTAAATTTATTATTAATTATAAGTAAATTATTATCTATTAATTCTTTTTTTAAGTTTACTAAAAAATCTAACTTATCGTTATTATAGTTTTTATCTTCTACATATATTAAATTAGTTAAATATTCTAAAGCTACTTCATACTTCATATTATATTTTTTGATTAAGTGAAGAATAGTTTTTTCATCATAATCAAAGTAGTATGATTTTATAAATTCATCCATACTCATAAATTTTATATTAATTAATTTTTTTATACTTTTTAACAACTGCATTTTATAATTACTATTACAAATTACTATAGTATTATTTTTTATATTTTCTAACATACTACTCACCTATATATTATTATACAATAAAATTACATTATTTTAGATTAAAACTTTACAAATTTGAGAAATTTAGATATAATATCTAACACAGGAGAAGGAGGCTTTATGAATAAAGAATTAAAAATACTTAATAATAGCGCGATTGTTGTTGATGAAAATAATAAAGAAAGAGAATTAACTCTAACACATAATTTAGAAGATATATTAGTAACAGAAAATAATATACAATATATAAAAAAAGAATTAGAAAAAATAGATTTTGAGTGTAAACACGTAACAAGTAATAATAAACTTATAAAATTTATTAATGCAATAGGAATATCCGCTATCACAATAATTTGTTCAATTTTAGGAATGAATAATATAGCGGCATTATTAGTAATGCCAGTCCTATTAGCTACAACTGTTGGTTGTGCTGCTTTTGTCTTTAATAATAATATCAAATATAAAGACAAACTAAAATTAAAAGAATCAATTCTAAAAAATTCATTTATTGAAGAATCAATAAAATTAAAAGAATTAAAAATAAATAGCAAGAAAATTAATAATCAAGAAATTAAAAGAAAAAAAATAAATACTAGCGCTTGTTTAAAAAACTTAAAAAGAAAATTAGAATTAATTGAGGATTATCAACTTATGAAAAAAAATTTAATAAAAGATTATGATTATAATCTTTTATTACAAAAATTATTAAACACCGGATATTCTGAAAGTGATGTTGAATTTATACAAATATTAATGGAACAAGATATAAAAGAAAAAGAAGAAAAACAAAAGACTTTAAATTTAAAAAAAAATAAAAGATAATGTATAACTAATTTAATGAAGAGATATTTATATAATAAAATTGGATATATTTGATTGTTACGAATCAAATGTTTCCCTTCATATGATAGCATCTGAAATCAATGGTTGTTGAAATCAGATGCTTTTACTATTTTAGGAGTAAAATCGTTATAGAAAAACGCTATATATTTTTATTCACTATTTATATAAAAATAAATATCAAAAAAAGATTTGTCTAATTTATTTTTTTAATATATAATATTGATTGGTGATTTTATGTTTAAATATTCTGATTCAAATAAAAGATATTATACTTTAGATTATTTTTATAAACATAAATTTAATTCTAAAGTATTTAAAGTAAGTTTAAATGCAGGATTTACTTGCCCAAATAAGGATGGCAAAGTTGGAATCGGAGGATGTATATATTGTTCTAAAAGTGGTAGTGGTGAATATGCTGGAGATATAAAAAAAGATTTAATAACTCAATTTCAAGAAGTAAAAGAAATGATGTTGAAAAAATGGCCTAACGCTAAATATATAGGTTATTTTCAAGCTAATACTAATACTTATGCTCCACTTGATAAATTAAAAGAAAAATATGAAACTATATTAAAACTTGATAATGTAGTTGGACTTAATATAGCAACTAGACCAGATTCTATAACAGAAGAATGTCTAAATTATTTAGAAGAACTTTCTAAAAGAACCTATCTAACTATTGAACTTGGATTACAAACGATACATGAATCTACATCTAAATTTATTAATAGATGTCATACTTTAGAATGTTTCGAAGACATGGTTAAAAAATTAAGGGAAAGAAATATAAATATAGTTGTTCATATTATTAATGGACTTCCTTATGAAACTAAAGAAATGATGATAGATACTGTTAAATACTTAAGTAATTTAGATATACAAGGAATAAAGATACATATGCTTTCTATCTTAAAAGATACAAAATTAGCTGAAATATATAATGATGAAAAATTTAAACTTATTACAAGAGATGAATATATTGATATAGTATGTGATCAGTTAGAGTATTTAAGAGAAGATATTGTCGTTAATAGAATTACAGGAGATCCTAAAATTAGTGATTTAATAGAACCTGACTGGTTAGTAAAAAAAGTTACAATACTAAATGATATTGATAAAGAAATGGCAAGAAGAAATTCATATCAAGGAATTAGGTATCAAAAAAAGGACTAAGTCCTTTTTATTTTAAATTATTTATTTCCTCAATTGATAATCCCGTTACTTTTGATATAAATTCTATATCAGTATTTTCTTTTAACATATTTTTCACTATATTTGCTTTTTCTTCTTCTTTTCCCTGTTTTATGCCTTGCTCAATGCCTTGCTCGATGCCTTGCTCGATGCCTTGTTTCATTCCTTGTTTCATTCCTCTAGCTAATCCTTCTTCTTCTGCTTTCTCTAACTTATCTAGCATTACTACTTTATCCATTTCTTGCTTATGCCACTCTGCATCGTATGCTCCTAATATTTCCTCATCATCACTAAATTCTTCTACTTTTTTTAATATTTCTTCCATACTCGCATCTCCCTTTGTTATATTTTCAGCAAGTTTTCTATCTTCTATTCCTATTAATCCTATAAACTTATCTTTATAGTCTAATCTACTTGCACTTTCATTATAACACTTTTTCACATAATATGGAAGGTCTACTCTTACTATCTCTATGTCTTCTGTTAATATTTTGTGTTTTTCTATTTCCATTATTTTATATGTTTCTATTGGTTTTACATGTTTTCCTTCACAATCTATATTTATTTGTATATATTTTTGAAGTTTTTCATATGTATTTCCTTTTTTTAATCCTTGCCCTATATTTTTAAATAAATATCTTAAATTTCTAGCTATTAAATATTTATTGACATTCATATTCATTTCTATTCCTATTTGTGTTCCATCTTCTAATTCTACTATTAAATCTACTATCGTTCTTTTATCATAGTATGAACTCCCTATTATTTCTGGATTTAATATTGTTATTTCTTTTGCTTCTATTTCTAATATGCATTTTAACAATTCTCTTAATGGTTTTTGATTTTCCTTATCTCCAAACACTTTTTTAAACATTAGGTCAAATTTTAATGGGATTAGTCTTTTTTCTTTTATTTCTTGCATTTTATCACCTCCTCATATATATCATTCTACAAAACTTTTCGATTTCCTTTTTATTTTCAAAAAAACTTTCATTTTTTTTGAATTTTTATCTAATTTTCACATTCCTTTACAAAAAAAATAGATCTTTCGACCTATCTTTGTTTATAAATTTATTTTGTTTCAATCATTAAGCCTTTATAATATTTCCAAGCTAAAACTTTAAAAGCTAATTCATCTATATATTTTTCACTTATAATTCCATCTTCTATAGAATTTTTTATTTCATTAAAACTAGTTTCATAATCCGTTGTGATAACTAAATTATTTCCTGCAAGTATAGCACTTAATGTAGTATTATCTAAATTATTTAAAGCACTCATAGATATATCATCAGTTATTACAACGCCAGTAAATCCTAAATCACCTCTAAGAAGATTATGGACATTATTTGAAAGACTAGCTACATTATCCGGATCTATACTAGTTATTGTATTATGACTAACGAGTACTGCTTCAGCTCCTGCATTTATTCCTACTTCAAAAGGTTCAAGGTCATTTAATAATTCATCATAAGTCCTATTATCTGTAGAACTTTCTATATGTGTATCTGTATTATTGCCATATCCAGGAAAATGTTTTAAAGTATAAGATACTCCTAAGCCTTTACTAGCTTGTATTACCGTTTTAGCATACTCACCTGTTAATTTAGCATCTAATCCAATTGTTCTTGGATAAATATAAGAATTAGAATCAGTTGATACATCTACTACAGGAGCTAAATTAAGATTAAGCCCTAAATTTTTTAATAATTCACTTTTTTCTTTAGTATCTTCTTTTATTAAGTTAAATCCACCTTCACTATAAAGTTCCTGTGATGATTTAAATTTTTCACTTCTTAAATTTGGATTACTACTAACTCTTACTACTTTTCCCCCTTCTTCATCTACAGCTGTTAGAAGTGGTATTGCAGACGCATCTTGTAATTTTTCTATCATGTTTACAACTTCTGCTTTTGTTTTATTAGCAAAATCTTTTTCAAAAAATACAAAACCACTTAAATTATATTTTTTCAAATCTTCTATAGCTCCACTATCTGGATATCTAGCTAAAAGTAATTGCCCTATTTTTTCATCCAAAGTTAATTCTTTTAATTTATTATTAGCAAGCACGTAATAATCACTAAATATACCATCATCTTGCCAAATTAATGGAATACCATTTTCATCTGTTTCTAAAATTGCTTCATCATAATCAATTATTTCTCCTGTTTGTACTGTTTTTGTTTTGTCAAGTAATCCAGAGTATTCTAATACTATACTATCTCCAACAGTTAAACTAACTTTTTCTTCTTTAAAAATATAAATTACATTATTAATATCTTTTATAGTTAAAGTATCATTATCTACTGATAAAATAGTTCCTTGTATTTCTATTATTTTACTTTCTTTATTTCTTGAAGTAAATACTAGTACCAATAAAATTATCAAAGCAACAACACTAATTAAATATAAAATAAGTTTTTTACTCATACTATCACCAATACTATTATATAATTTTTAATTAATAAATATGTTTAATTTTGTTAGAAAAAAAGTGTAAACACTTCGTTTACACTTTTTTAAATTAATCTAATAATTCTTGTTCTAAAGCTTCTAAAGGTTCTTCTTTAAGTCCTTCTATTTCTAATTCATAATCAGATTTTTTATACTTTTTAAATCCTGTACCAGCTGGTATTAATTTACCAAGTATAACATTTTCTTTTAATCCTTCTAATTTATCAACTTTTCCGTGAATAGCCGCATCTGTTAAGATACGAGTTGTTTCTTGGAAGGAAGCTGCTGATAAGAATGAATCAGTTTCTAGAGATGCTTTAGTAATACCAAGTAATACTGGTCTACCTGTTGCAGGTCTCTTGCCTTCTAGGATTAAAGCTTTATTTATATCAGTAAATTTATTTATATTTACCATTGTTCCTGGTAAGAAATAAGAATCACCAGAATTAATAATTTTTATTTTAGAAATCATACGTTTAGCAATAATTTCAACGTGTTTATCTGAAATATCAACACCTTGAGAACGATAAACTTTTTGAGTTTCTGATAAGATATATTGTTGAGTTGAAATTGGGTCTGTTACAACTAATAACTCTTTTGGACTAATAGCTCCGTGAGTTAATCTTTGTCCAGCATTAACTTCTTGTCCCTCAACAACTGCAAGTTTTACGCTATAGTTTGTTGTATGTTTACGAGTTTCAACATCATTCTTAATGTAAATAATATATTTACCATTTTCTTCTTCAATCTTAGTTATTACACCATTGATTTCAGCAATTGATGCTTTACCCTTTGGATTACGAGCTTCGAATAATTCTTGAACACGAGGTAAACCTTGAGTGATGTCGTCTCCAGCAACTCCACCTGTGTTGAAAGTTCTCATGGTTAACTGAGTACCAGGTTCACCGATTGATTGAGCTGCCATTATACCTACAGTCTCTCCTTCTTCTACTATTTGACCAGTAGCTAAATTACGACCATAACATTTTTGACATACACCGTGTTCTGTTCTACAAGTAAGTACTGTTCTAATTGGAACTTTTGTAATACCTGCGTCAATTATTTTATCTGCAAGTTGTTCAGTTATATAAACATCTTTTTCACAAATAACTTCTTTTGTTTCTGGATGTAAAATCTTTTTATTTGTGAATCTACCAACAATACGATCATATAATGATTCAATTACGGTACCATCTGCATCATTTATAAATGCTTCAACAAGTGTTCCTGCCTCAGTACCACAATCTTCCTCTCTTACGATTATATCTTGAGATACATCAACTAAACGACGAGTTAAGTATCCAGCATCGGCAGTCTTTAAGGCTGTATCTACCGCACCCTTACGAGTACCATGTGTAGATAAGAAGAATTCAGACACTGTAATACCTTCACTAAATGATGAAATAACTGGGATTTCTTCAGATTGTCCATTTGGTTTAGAGAAAAGTCCTCTCATACCAACTAATTGTGTATATGATCCCATATCACCACGAGCTTTAGAAGTCATCATGATACAGATTGGATTATCTCTATCTGCTTTAACCATTGTTTCTAACTCAGCAGTAATTTGTTTTTTAGTATCTGTCCATATAGAAACAACTTTTTGATATCTTTCTTCATCAGTTATTAAACCACGTTTAAATTGTTTATTAACTTGATCTACCATTGCTTGGCTATTAGCAATTATTTCAGGTTTCTTTTGAGATTCTTTAATATCACTAAGTGCGATACTAATTCCTGAAAGTGTAGAATATTTAAATCCTAAATCTTTCAATTTATCAAGCATTACTGAAGTTTCAGTAGTTTGATAACGTTTATAAATTTGCGCAATTAATTTAGATAATACTCCTTTTGCAAATGCATCTGTCAAAGGCATTTCTTTAATTTTTTCTGGAATATTTTCTCCTTTATCTATAAAGAATTTACTTGGAGTTACTTTCTCAATATTTTCTCCTGATCCTTCAGCTATATATTGGAATGTATCAGGGAATATTTCGTTGAATAAGATTTTACCTGGAGTAGTCACTAAGTATTTATCCATATATTTATCTGGGAATATTTTATGTTTAAATGACTTAACTGGTAAAGCTATTCTTGTATGAAGAGTAATTTCTCTTCTTTCATAACTCATAAGTACTTCATTTGGATCTTTGTATACTCTACCTTCTCCTGGTAATCCTTCTTTTTCCATTGTTATATAATAGTTACCTAAGACCATATCTTGTCCTGGAGTAACGATTGGTTTACCATCTGATGGTTTAAGAATGTTATTAGCACCTAACATAAGAATTCTAGCTTCTGCTTGAGCTTCTTCTGTTATAGGTACGTGAACTGCCATTTGGTCTCCATCGAAGTCCGCATTAAATGCTGCACAAACAAGTGGATGAAGACGAACTGAACGACCTTCAATTAATTTTGGTTCGAATGCTTGAATACCAAGTCTGTGAAGAGTTGGTGCACGGTTTAGCATTACTGGATGTTCTTTGATTTTTTCTTCAACAACATCCCAAACTCTTGGATCTTGATTATCAATCATACGTTTTGCAACTTTAATATTGCTTGCAATTTCTTTTTGAACCAATCCATTAATTACATGTGGTTTGAATAGCTCTAAAGCCATTTCTTTTGGAATACCACATTCATACATTTTAAGAGATGGTCCAACTACGATAACGCTACGTCCAGAATAGTCAACACGTTTACCAAGTAAGTTTTGACGGAAACGTCCTTGTTTACCTTTTAACATACTAGCTAATGATTTAAGTGGTCTATTACCAGCTCCTGTAATATTACGTCCACGTCTACCATTATCAAATAAAGCATCAACCGCTTCTTGAAGCATACGTTTTTCATTTTGAATAATTATTGATGGTGCTCCTAATTCCATTAATTTCTTTAAACGATTGTTACGGTTAATAACACGTCTATATAAATCATTTAAGTCAGAAGTAGCAAATCTACCACCATCTAATTGAATCATAGGTCTAAGTTCTGGTGGGATAACAGGTAAAGCTGTTAAAATCATCCACTCAGGACGATTGCCTGATTCTAAGAATGCATTTAATACGTCTAAACGTTTAATTAAACGAACTCTTTTTTGACTTTGTGAATCTTTTATTTCTTCTACTTCAGCTTTTAACTCAGCTACTTCTTTATCTAAATCAACTTGTTCTAGTAACTCTTTAATAGCTTCAGCACCCATACCTACTCTAAAACTACTTCCGTATTTTTCATAGTAAGCACGATATTCCTTATCACTAATTGTTTGTTTTTTCTCTAAAGGTGCAGGTCCCGGATCAAGTACTACATAACTTACGAAATATAATACTTCCTCAAGATCTCTTGGACTCATATCAAGAACAAGACCCATTCTCGATGGAACACCTTTAAAGAACCAGATGTGAGACACTGGAGTTGCTAACTCAATATGTCCCATACGTTCACGACGCACTTTAGAACGAGTTACTTCAACTCCACATCTATCACATACTATATTTTTATATCTTAATCTTTTGTACTTTCCACAAGCACATTCAAAATCTTTTGTAGGTCCAAAGATTTTTTCACAGTATAAACCATCTCTTTCTGGTTTTAAAGTACGATAGTTTATTGTTTCTGCTTTCTTAACTTCACCATATGACCAAGAACGAATTTTCTCAGGTGAGGCAATGCTTATTTTTAATCCTTCAAAATTATTAACATCCATTATTCCTCATCCTCCTCTATATCCTTTTCATCAATATCATCAATATCATCTAAAGAATCTTCTTCAAATTCATCTTCTTCATAACTATCATCTAGTTCATCTTCATATTCTTCTTCATCTTCTAAAGCATCTTCATATTCTTCAAAAGAATCTTCTTCTACTTCTTCACCAGTAACTAATTTAGATTCAATTTTTTGTTCTTTTGGATCAATTAAGTTATCATCTTTATCTGCTTCTTCTAAGTCTTTAAGTTCTACTAAGTTTCCTTGTTCATTTAATACACTTATATCAAGACCAAGTGCTTGGAACTCTTTGATTAATACTCTGAAACTTTCTGGTACACCAGATTTTGGAATTGGTGTTCCCTTAACTAAAGCTTCATAAACTTTAACACGACCAACAACATCATCTGATTTAATAGTCATCATTTCTTGAAGAACGTGAGCAGCACCATAAGCATATAATGCCCAAACTTCCATTTCTCCGAATCTTTGACCACCAAATTGAGCTTTACCACCCAATGGTTGTTGAGTAACTAAACTGTATGGGCCAGTTGAACGAGCGTGTAACTTATCGTCAACCATGTGGTGTAATTTAATCATATACATAACACCAACACTTATACGATTATCAAATGGCTCACCAGTACGTCCATCATAAAGTACTGTTTTACCATCTTCATCTATTCCTGCTTCTTTTAAAGCATCAACAATTTCGTCTCTTTCAGCTCCACTAAATACTGGAGTAGCAACATGAATACCTAACTCTTTAGCTGCCATACCTAAATGCATTTCTAATATTTGTCCGATATTCATACGGCTTGGAACTCCTAATGGGTTAAGTAAGATATCTACTGGTGTACCATCAGCTAGATATGGCATATCTTCTGAAGGTAATACAAGTGAAATAACACCTTTGTTACCATGACGTCCAGCCATCTTATCTCCAACAGTTATTTTACGTTTTTGTGCGATATAAACACGAATTATTTTAGAAACTCCTGCTGGAAGTTCATCAGTATCTTCTTTAGTAAATACTTTAATATCATGAACGATACCTTCTCCACCATGTGGAACACGTAATGACGTATCTCTAACTTCACGAGTTTTTTCACCGAAAATTGCATGTAGTAATTTTTCTTCACTAGTTAATTCAGCCATTCCTTTTGGAGTAACTTTACCAACTAAGATATCATCATCATGTACTTCTGTACCAATACGGATAAGTCCGTTTTCATCTAAATTTTTACGAGCTTCTTCACTTACGTTTGGAATATCTCTTGTAAATTCTTCTGGCCCAAGTTTAGTATCTCTACATTCGATTTGGTAATCTTGAATATGAATTGATGTATAAACATCATCTCTAACTAATCTTTCATTTAAGATAACAGCATCTTCATAGTTATATCCATTAAAGTTCATGAATGCAACTGTAACGTTTCTACCAAGAGCCATTTCTCCCATATCTGTAGATGGTCCATCACCAATAACTTGTCCTTTTTTAACTTTATCGTTAACTCTAACAATTGGTCTTTGGTGATAACAAGTACCAGCATTACTTCTTTCAAAGTCATTTAAGTAATATGTATCCATACCACCTTTAGTTTTAACTAAGATTTTTCTTGAGTCAACATAGTCTACAATTCCATCTGCTTTAGCAATTACAACAGCTCCACTATCTCTAGCACTTATAGCTTCAATACCAGTACCAACAATAGGTGCTTCTGCTTGTAATAATGGAATTGCTTGACGTTGCATGTTTGAACCCATCAACGCACGTTTACCATCATCGTGTTCAAGAAATGGAATTCCTGCAGTTGTTATAGATACAACTTGTTGACTTGAAACGTCGATATAATCAACATCTTTACTCTTAATCATTATGTTCTCTCCACGATAACGTACAGGAACAGTTTTATCTACAAAGTTTTCATTTTCATCTAACTTAACTGTAGCTTGTGAAATATGATATTCTAATTCTTCATCAGCTGTCATATATCTTATTTCATCAGTAAGATGTCCATTTTCAACTTTTCTATATGGAGTCATAATGAATCCATAATCATTTACTTTAGCATAACTTGCAAGGGCAGTTATAAGTCCGATATTTGGTCCTTCTGGAGACTCGATTGGGCAAAGTCTACCATAATGTGAAGGGTTAACGTCACGTACTTCCATACCAGCACGATCTCTAGATAATCCTCCTGGCCCTAAAGAAGATAAACGACGTTTATTAGCTAACTCAGCTACTGGATTTGTTTGGTCCATGAATTGAGATAATTGACTTGAACCAAAGAATTCTTTAATAGCAGCAGTAAGTGGTCTAATATTAATTAAAGTTTTTGGTGTTACTTCATCTATTTCTTGAGTACTCATTCTATCACGAATAACTCTTTCAATACGAGATACACCTACTCTAAATTGATTTTGTAATAATTCTCCTACTTGTCTTACACGACGATTTGATAAATGGTCTATTTCATCATAAGATCCAATTCCATCATGTAAATTTAAGTAATATGATACTGTTGCATAAACATCTGATATTGTAAGTCTTTTTTCTTCAATATTTTGATCATTACCAATAATTTTAACAACTTTTTCTGGATTAGTTTTAGAATAAACTTTAACTATTTGAACTTTGTTATAAGAATCTAATTCTTCATTAATTAGAACTTCCTTAACTCCGTATCCATCAGCCATTATTGGTTTTAATTCTTCTAATACTTCTTTAGTTACTAAAGTACCTTTTTCAAACTTAAGTTCTCCATTTACTTTTATATCTTCAGCAAGTATACAATCATATAATCTATCGATTACATTTAATTTTCTATTAAATTTATAACGTCCTACTTTAGCTAAATCATATCTGAATGCATCAAAGAATCTTGTGATTAATTGGTTTTTAGCACTATCTAAAGTACTTGGTTCTCCAGGTCTTAACTTAGAATGAATATCTATTAAAGACTCATCTGTATTCTTATTAGCATCCTTTTCAATAGTACGCATAATGTAATCATCTTCACCAAATAAATCAACTATATCTGCATCACTAGATAATCCTAATGCACGTAAAAGTGTTGTTACTGGTACCTTTCTTGTTCTATCGATACGACAGTAAATAACATCTCTTGCATCTGTTTCATATTCTAGCCATGTTCCACGAGTTGGTATTATTTGTGAAGTAATAATATGTTTACCATTTTTCTTATCTACTTCACGAGAATAATAAGCACTTGGTGAACGAACTAATTGTGATACTATAACACGTTCTGCTCCGTTGATTATAAATGTACCACTATCTGTCATTATAGGCATATCACCTAAATAAATTTCTTGCTCCTTAACCTCACCGGTTTCTTGGTTAAAAAGTCTTGCTTGCACTTTTATAGGTGCTGCATAAGTTGCATATCTGTCTTTGCAACCTTTAATTGAGTATCTTGGCTCTTCGAAAGAATATTCTCCAAATTCTAACGTTAAATTTCCAGTAAAGCTTTCAACTGGAAAGATATCATCGAATACTTCTTTTATTCCTTCAGTCATAAACCAATCATATGACTTTTTTTGAATTTCTAACAAATTGTTTAATTCAATTGCATTTTTAGTTTTTGCATAACTTCTTCTTTCACGGTAATCACCGAATTTCTTAACTGTATAAGCCACTTTTTCACCCCATAAACTATATTTTCTAGAAAACACATATTAATATTGAAAAGCAGAAAATAAGCAATATAATATATGCCGCCAATTTATAATTATATATTAAACTTGGCAATATGTCAATAATTTTGACAATCAATTACAAAAAATCCTTTATTTTTTTCTATAAGTTTTACTCTGTAATATTCTTCCATATCTTTCATAGTACTTTTAGCACCTTGATCTTTATTTATTACAAATATCAAGTGCCCGTTCATCTTTAAATGTTCTTTTGCTTTAATTAATATTTCATATAATATTTTCTTACCTACTCTAATAGGTGGATTAGTAATTATATAATCATACTTTTTATCTACATTACTATATATATCACTTTCAAAAATATTAACATCTACTTTATTTATACTAGCATTACTTCTCGCTAAATTCAAAGCCCTTTCATTTACATCAATCATATCTACATTAGCATCAGTATTAGATTTAATATAGATACCTATTGGTCCATATCCACATCCAAAATCTAATACATCTCCAACTATTTTTTTAATATCTATACTTTCTAATAAAGTTCTAGTACCAAAGTCTAAACCTTTCTTAGAAAATACATTATTGTCTGTTTTAAAAGTATAAAGTTTACCTCCTATTTCTGCCCTAGTAGTAACTTCTTTACTTTCTACATTCGTATTTTTATCAAAATAATAACTCATACTATTTTTCCTTAACTAACTTTTTTTCTTCTATATCAACAAATTCTTTTTTTATCTCTTCAATCAAAATTTCTATTTCATCCGCTGTATAACTATTTTTTATTTTTTCAAAAACATATAAATAATCTTCCATATTTATTTCCTTTGTTATTTGCTCACATTCATCAGCAAAATCACTAGAAAATACATTTTTTTCAGTAAGAATATCATAATACCAATGTCTGTGACCATATCTACTGGATCCTTTTTTAGCTATATAATATTCTGATTTTTTATAACTTTTTCCATCTATTTCAATTGTTTTTTCTATTTGTATAAAATAGCATTTTTTCAACTCATCATAATCTAGCGTTCCACTAGCTACAACCTCGCCTTGTTCATTAACACTGTATTCAAAAGTATTAGCACTTGAACAACTTGTTAAAGGCGTTGTTAAAAGTGTTACCATTAATACTCCTGCAGCAAGTCTACTATTTATATAATTAAATTTTACTTTACTATTTTTCATAACCATTCCCCATCTGTTTTATTTTAATTTTACTAATTGTTTATTATTGTGTAAGAATTCTTCAACAACTTCTTCTTGTGGTCTATTCATTATTTGTTCAATAAAATAATTTCTTAATGTATTATATTTTTTTCTACTTTCATACTCGATAGTAGAATTACCAATTCTCCACTCTACAGGCATTGGTTCTATTTCATTTTCTATCATTTCAATATAATACTCGGTTGTTTCTAAATCCCTATAAACATGGATACAAGTAGATTCATCATAATCTAAAGTAAAAACACTTATATATCCATAATCAAATAAAAGTTTATTACTATCTTTAGTATAACAAACAATTTTATTAATAATGTCAAAAGTTTGTTTTTCACTTTTTTCTTCAGTTAGATTTCCTACTATCTTTACTAAAGAAAGATATTCTTTCACCATAGGATCTTTTTCTAATTCTAAAATTCTAACCTTAGCATTTTCAATTCTTTTCTTCTCTAAAATTAAAGAATTATATTTTTTTCTTATTAAATCTATATCCGAATTGTTCATAAAAATCCCCCATTTAGAAACGGCGAAAGCCCATACTAAATTTTAGTACAGGCTTAATACCATAAATTACTTATTATTTTAATTCGATTGAAGCACCAGTTTCTTCAAATTTAGCTTTAAGTTCTTCAGCTTCAGCAGTAGCAACTTTTTCTTTAATAACTCCACCGTTATCAGCGATAGCTTTAGATTCTCCTAAACCTAATCCTGTAACTTCTTTAATTAATTTGATAACAGCGATTTTGTTAGCACCAGCACTTGCTAATACAACATCAACAGCACTTGGTCCTTCACTTGCA
>JAFTRC010000058.1 GCA_017462455.1 Bacilli bacterium
CACAACCTACTGATTACAAGTCAGTTGCTCTACCAATTGAGCTATTCCGGCAAAAAAATGGTGGGCGATATAGGACTCGAACCTATGACCCCTTGCTTGTAAGGCAAGTGCTCTAACCAACTGAGCTAATCGCCCGAAAAAACGTTGACGTAATTAACTATACCACGCATAGTTTAATTTGTCAATATATTTTTTAATGATTTTTTATTTTTTTTAAATATTCTTCTATCCATATTGGTAATTTATATTCTAATGTTTTAAATCCTAATGAAGTTTCTCTTATTCTTTTTCGCCTAATAGGAATACTTTTTTTATATTCTATATTTTTTATACTAAGTTTAAGATGTCCAAGTTCTTCATCAACATCTAATATTTCAACTAAAATTAAATCCCCTATTTTTACAAAATCATTTATATTCTTTACAAAGCCATGTGATATCTCTGAAATATGAATCAAGCCGCTATAATAATCATCACAGGAGACAAAAACACCGTATGATTCTATTCCAGTAACTGTACCACGTACAATTCTTCCTTTCTTAAATTTTGACATACTACCACCTGTTTGAATTATAACACAAAATAAGAAATAAAAAAAGTCTTTACAAAATATACTCATTATTATATAATACATTTTAGGTGATTTGATGAAAGAACAAATTGAAAAAATTCAAGAAATAATTGACAGATTAAGACCTTTTTTAATAAATGAAGGTGGAAATATTGAATTTGTAAAATATGAAGCAAATATTGTTTATATCAAAATGTTAGGCGCATGTGCTAATTGTCAAATGCAAGACTTGACATTAAAAGACGGTATAGAAGCAGCAATAATAAACGAAGTGCCAGAAGTTAAAGAAGTAATTAATATTTCTTCCTAAATTTCTAACCACTCTATTTCTGGTATATTATATTTTTGCTTTAAATATTTATAAATCATTTTTAAAAATGTTTCATAGTAAGCATTTTTTTTTATGTAATTTTGTATTTTATTTTGACTTACTTTTTCTTGAATTATTTTATCATATAAATCAAAATAATACGAAGGATATAAAAGACGAGCTATTAATAGCAAGCTCTCATTATAATCCAAATTTACTATATTTAACCATTTAAAAACTTCTTCAATTTTTATAGTACCATTGATATAACCACTTTTTAAAAATTCTCCAATATCCCTCGTTCTATTATCTATAACAACATTCAAAGGATCAAAAAGGCTATCTATGTTGTCACTATAATTTATTCTTCGATGGCATATATACAATTTAATTTCATTTTTATCAATAAAATTAAGTAAATTTATCGCATTTTCACTTAATCCGCTATAATAACTAAAACTTTCACTTAAAATTTTATACTTGCATCCTAGTTGGCTTATTTGGTATTCATAATAGTCCATTTTATTTTTCCATAAATTTTTCCAATCCAGGGCTTTGTTTTCATAAACTACTGTATCATAATCTAAAACATCTTGAAAAGTTATTTTACTATCAATACAAAAATGTTTTTTCAACAAAATATATGGTTTGCTTTCATAAAAAGTAATAACCGAATTTTCTCTATTAACAATCACTTCATGACAATATTTATTATTATTTATCAATATAGCATATATTTTTTGAAAATCTTTCACATTAGTTTCAAATGGTATAAATTCATATTTAGAATTATTAATTTCAAATAAAAAACGATCCTCAATTCTCTTAAATTCTTTTAATATTAAGTTGTAATAATAATTAATTAAATTTTTCATATTATTCCTCTATTAATTTTATGAAAAAAAAATACAATTAAAACAAAAATTTAATTGCATTTATATTTAAATTGATTCTTTCATTAACTAAATTAACCTATTAATGATTTTATATTTTCTAGTTTTTCAGTTAAAATTTTAATTTGCTCTTCAAGCTGTTTATTTTTTTCCTGTTCTTCGAAGAAACTAGCTCTATAATCAATTATGACATCATTGTTCTCTATCGTATTTATATTTTCTATATTTTGATCCTGTGTAGCAACATTTGAAATATTATCTGTACCATCCGCACCATCCAATATTCCATTCGTAATTTCTGAATTTAAATTAATATTATTATCTATACCAGTTGCTTCTAAAGATACATCAGGAGCCTTCATATAATTTGAAGATTGATTTTCTTGCTCTGTTGGTAACGGTGATAAAATATTCAAATTAGAATTTACATTTTGAGTTTCATCGACCACACCGACCACATTTTCTTCAATTGTTGTATTAAAGACCTGTTCAACAATATTTTTAGCTAATCTAAAGGTTTTTGAACTAATTATTTTAAGAGTGCTTAACATGCTTTGTGGAAGATATTGTATTTCTTCACTTTGAGTACCATTTTTTTTGTCTTCTACTATTTTAGTTATAGAGCCTTGAACTTTTTTCCACTCATCAGAATCAGATATTTCCATACCAACCATATATCCTGTATCAATTGGGCCTGAAGGAGTATTTTTAATTTCTTTACCAACTTGAACTAAATTGAATACAACATAACCCTTTTCATCCACTTCTTTTTCTGTATAAGCAAAAAAATACTTTGAATTGTACAAGTAAAAAACTCCATCTACTTCTTTTTCTATATTTTCATTAGTGATAATTTTAAATTTATCCATACTCTCACCCTTTTATTCTAAAACAATTATAATCTATTATTGATAAAAAATCAATAGAAAAAGATGTCAATAATAGACATCTTTTAAATATAACCCACAGGCAGGCGCGCAAATTCCTGCTTTTGTCCTATCTTTCGCATTCAATATATCGATTATATCTTCACTCTTATGCTTGCCCTCACCAATTTCTATAAGCATTCCAACAATATTTCTAACCATATATCTCATAAAACCAGTTCCTAAAACAGATATTATTATTTGATTGACATTTTTTGTATCCCTATTTAAAGAAGTTTGTACTATAGTTCTGACATAATCATCTTTTTCTTCATCTACTTTGACAAAAGATCTAAAATCATGTGTCCCCTCCAAATACTTCAAAGCTCGCTCCATTTCTGGAATATCTAATTTTTTATTGTATTGAAAAACATAATCTTTTTCTATAGGATTATATGTTCCCATATTTATTTTATATATATATTCTTTAGCTTTTACATTAAATCTAGCATGGAATGAATCATCCACTTCACAAATTCCTCTAACATATATACTATCTGGTATTAAACTATTTAAGGCTTGCTTAAGCTTCACGCAAGGTATGTTACTTTCCATATCAAAATGAGCTCTTTGATTATAAGCGTGTACTCCTGCATCAGTTCTCCCAGAAGCTGATATTATAACAGCTTTTCCACCATTTATTTGTTTCAATGCTTTTTCTATCTCACCCTGAACAGTTTTTACCCTAGGCTGCTTTTGGTATCCATTATATTTGGAACCATCATATGAAAAAGCCATAAAATATCTCATAAAATCACTTCCTTAAATATTGCAACAATGAATAAAATAGAAAAACATAAAACTAATATTTTATATGCAAAGCCAACTTTCTCTTTTTTTACTTTATAAAAACATAAATCCAATCCATTTTCTATTTCCTTTATTTGATTGACTGCATAAAAAATTTTAGGCAATAAATAATATTTTATATTTATTTTTCTTTTAGTTCTTACAAATTGTAATTTTTTGATTTTATTGCCACTAGATGTTAATAAAATCAAAAAAGAGATATAATACGCTATATAATATGCTTTCTTATCCACATCTGATACAAATTTATTCAAAGGATACATAATGGTATAAATCCCATCTGACATCATATTTAAACTTACACCTGATGCGAAATTCAACAATAAAATTATTATTAATATAAGTTTATAAATAAAATATAACGAACCTAACACATCACTAAAAATAATTATATATATAATAATCAAAAATAACAACCAAAAAAGAGATTTTTTTAATGCCTCTACATATAATTTTACATTTCTATCACTTAAAACCATAACAATTATAGTAAAAATAGTTACAAACAGAATTAAAAATATAGACTTAGCAATCAATAACGTACAAATCAGAAAAAACAATATTAATATTCTAACGGAAACCGGTGAATTATTCATTAATTTTTGAAGCATTTCTATATATATCCTTTAACAAATCATTCACGTTATCTCGGTTGTTTAATTTTATTTTTTTCTTATTTAATACGCTATTTCTAAACTTTACAACAAATGGCATACTCATTTGAAATCTATACATTAAATCTTGGTTACTAAAAAAATTGTATTTATCTTGTTCAAGTTTTATTTCTCTATCAGACATTGTTAGTACTCTATCTGATACTTGCAAAATAAAATCTGTATCTTGAGATGTAATAATAAAAAGTTTGTCACTTCTCTTTTCTTTTCTCAAATATTTAACTAGATTGGACTTAGTTTTTGAATCAAAATAATCACACAAATTACTTAATATAGTAATCTTTGTATCCTTCAATAAAATAGAAATTAAACAAATCTTTTTTTTCTCACTATCACTTAATTCTGTATAATTTTTAGATAATATTTTCTCTTCTAAATTAAATAATTCCAATAAATCATATAATTTCTTATCATTAACCTTATTCAATCCATATTTTATATCTTCTAATACGTTAATGTTAAATAACATACTATTACTATCTGGAATTAAATAAGCAATACATTCTCTTATTTTCGCAAGTTTATTATCATTAACCTTATTATTTATCGTTTTTCTATTGACAACTATCTCACCTTCTGTAGGAATTTTAAAACCATATATTAAATCTAAAAAATCATTTACCATTTTCTCATCAGCACCTATAACAGATACAACTTCATTTGAATGTAAATCTAAGTTTAATTTATCTATATTTCCATAACATACATTTTTAAATTTTATTCCCATATTTCATCCACCATTTTATCTATTTCTAAAGTTATTTCGTTAATTAGACCATATGCTTTTAATTTGTGAGAAAGGTCTGCAACCATAGGTAATCTAAGACCATTTTTAACAAGTTTTCTTTCGTCATTTATTACATCGTTTAAAGGTGCTTGTTCTACTATTTTTCCTTTTTTCATAATTATTACGTTATCCGCATATAAAATATTTTTTTCATTACTTGTCATAAAAATTATAGTTCTATTTTTGAGTTTTTTTAAATATCTAAATATTTTTTCTTTATAAAAGCTATTTACGCTATCAAAAATATCATCAATAATTATAACCGTTGGTTCATGAATTATTCCTCTTAAAAAGTAGGACAATTTCTTCTCTGAATAATTTAACTCATTTACTTTTTTTACAAGTAAAAATCCTAAATCAAGTTTATCACTTATTGAATAGATTTTCTTTTTTGATTCAATTTCATCATAACCAATATTCATTAGTGAATATATTAAGTTGTCCAACACAGTTCCACCTAATACAAAAGGTATATCAATGACGAATCCTAAATCTGATTTAACAGAAATATCGATTTTTTTATTAGATATTATAAAATTATTTAAAAATATATTACCGTTTCCTTCTAAAATTCCAGACAAACATTTTATCAATGTCGTTTTCCCACAACTATTGGGGCCAACTAAAACATTAAAAGAGTTTTTCTCTACTTCGAAAGAAACATTATTTAGTATATCCTTGTAACTTAAATTTTCAACTCGTAAAACAGCGCTCATGATATCACCTTAGTTAAATATTATAGTATAGTTTTAATTCAAAGTAAAGAAAAATAATATTTTTTTTATTTTTGTAAATAATAACCATGGGTGAGTTTATGAAACTTGATAATAGTATAGAAAAAATATTTGAAAAAATTAATGAAATGAATGGTAAAAGCAGTGATATTGTTACCAGAGTTATAGAAAAAAATCATAATAGAATTGGTTATGTTTATCTAGAGAGTGTTAGCAGTGACGATAAAATAAGTAACTTCCTTAATAAAGCTATTGTTAATATGGATAAAAAGAAGCCTTTTAATTCTTTTTACAACTTATTAAAAAACAATATTTTCAATAGTAAAGTTAAATCTTGTGAAACTTATGAGGATATTTTTTATCACTTAGCTAGTGGCTTTACTGCTATTTTTATAGACGATTCTGACAAAGCCATAGTTGTTGAAACTAGAATGATTCTTGATAGAGGTGTTACTGAATCAACCAGCGAGACTATTGTAAGAGGGCCTAAAGATAGTTTTACAGAAAATCATAATAAAAATATAGGACTTATTAGAAAAAGGATTAAGGATCACAATCTTTGGTTTGAAGAAGTAAAACTAGGTAGAAGGACAAAAACAAAAGTGAGTGTTGCTTACTTAAAAGATATTGTACCAAATTATAAAGTTAAAAAAATACTTGATGATTTAAAACAAATCGATATAGATGCAGTAATCGACACCGGATACATTAGAGAATTATTAGAGAAAAATCAAAAATCACTATTTCCTAAAGTCATTAGTACAGAAAGACCAGACTTAACTTGTACTTCTCTACTTAATGGTAAAATAGTTATTTTAGTAGAAAATTCTCCTTTTGTTATCATCCTTCCTGCTGTTTTAACTGATTTTTTCCATTCACCAGAAGATAATTATCAAAAACCATTTAATGTATCTTTTTCAAGAATTGTAAGAGCAATTTGTTTCTTTTTAGCACTCTTCACACCCGCGCTTTATATCGCACTTATGACGTTTAACCAGGAAATTATTCCGGATCAACTTTTAATATCAGTAGCTACCCAAAGAGATGGAGTTCCGTTTCCAACTGCAATTGAAGTCTTAATCTTTGTTTTAACCTTTGAAATTTTAAGAGAAGCAGATATACATGCGCCATCTTTTTCTGGAGGTGCGATGAATATTGTAGGCGCACTTATCTTAGGGGATGCGGCAGTTGCTGCTGGTATTGTTTCTCCAATAGTAGTTATTGTAGTAGCTATAACTTCTATATGCGAACTTGTCTTCTATGATGTGGATGTTATTGATGCAATAAGAGAATGGAGACTTTTATTTATTTTAGCGGCTACTTTTATGGGGCTAATTGGATTTGTCGCAATGTTCATTATATTTGTCGCAAAACTATCTAGTATGGAATGTTTAGGTACACCTTACCTAACTCCTTTTAGTCCTTTAAATATTAGAAGCTTAAAAGATAGTTTAATAAGAGTATCAAGAAAAAATTTAAAAGAAAGACCTCAATATTTGACAAAAAACTTAAAAAGATTGGATGATAATTATGAAGAAAGTAATTCTTAGTTTAATTATATTATTTTGTTTATCTGGGTGTTGGAACTATAAAGAATTAAATGATTATTCTATAGTTTCTGGTGTTTCTATAGATAAAGTTGGTGATGAATATGAGGCAAGTGTTTTAATTTCTAATTCTCCAAAAAATAGTTCGGATAGTACAAATTCTTCTGAATCACAAGTAGTTGTATATAGCGGAAAGGGTGACTCTGTTTTCAGCGCACTTAAACAAATTGGTTTAATATCTCCAAAGGAATTATATTTTGGATCGTTCTCTGTTCTAGTATTATCAGAAGAAGTTGCCAAGGATGGTGTTAACAATGTTGTTGATTTCTTTGTTAGATATCCGAGTGCTAGAAAAAATTTCTATGTTGTTTTATCCAAAGATACAAAAGCAAAGGATACTTTAAAAATAATGACTCCCTTATCAGCATTCCCATCGCAAAAAATTACTGATAATGTTAAATCCACTACAGAACTTCAAGGGATAATATCTAGTATAAATTTCAATGATTTACTTTCTATTGTTTTAAGTGATGGTGTTGAAGCAACTATAAATTGTATAGAAGTTGAAGGTGATAAAGAGGAAGGCTCAAGCGAAGAAAATACAAAATCAAGTGAGCCAAAAGCTTATACCAAACTAGGCAATCTTGGAATATTTAAAGGTGATAAATTAGTCGATTGGGCTAATCGTGATGAAAGTCTCGGCATAAATATAATAAATGGTAAAATCAAAGAAATGTTTTTAGACTTAGAATATGAAGATGGATACGTCGTAATTGACTCTACTAGTTTTTCTTCAGAAGTGAGTGTAGAACTTAAAAATAATAAGCCTATTGTTAATATAAATTTATCAGGAGAAGCAAGAATTATAGAAGTTAAAGGTGAAGTAGATTTAAATGATTCTGATGTAATTGAAGAATTACAGAAAAAAGCTAATAAAAAGATTAAAAAAAGAGTTAATCAAGCAATAGATTTAGCAATAGAAAATGAAACAGATATTTTTGGATTTGGTTTAAAATTTTATCAAGAATATCCTGAATATTTTAAATCTGTAAAAAAAGAATGGAATAGTAATTTAGATGAAATTGAAATAAAAATTACAAGTGACTTGATGCTTAAGAATAAAGTGTCTTCAAAAAACAGTTTGGAGGAAATACATGATTAAGAGAAAATTAACAAATTTTGAGTTTGCTACATTAAATTATTTTGTTACTAGAGCATTCTTAGTAGGAATGACATTCAACGCCCTTATAAACGTAACAAAAAGAGATTCTTGGATAATTCCTCTTATAAGTATTCCACTTGATATTTTGTTTATATATATAATAAATAAAATAATAGATTACGAACCTGATTTAAATCTTCCTCAAAAGCTTTTAAAGCTTTTTGGTAAAAAAATTGGGACAATAATTATAGGACTAATTTGTATTTTTATGCTTGCTATGGGTATTTTAAACTATTTGACTTTAAACAACTTTATACAAAGTCAATTTTTAACAAGAACACCTTTATTAGCAGTGGCAATTGTCCTAATAATAACAATTTTTTACATATTAAATAAAGGTATAAATGTAATAGCTAGAACAAGTAATATCTTATTTTTTATAAATGCTTTCTTATTTGTAATCAGCTTCACAGGACTTATATCATCATTTGATATCGCTAATTTAAAGCCTATATTTATGTCATCTACAAATGACTACTTAGCAGGAATAAATAGTTATTATGCTTTTCATATAGCTCCTATGTTTCTGCTTACAATGATTCCTAAAAATAAAGTTAACAATCCAAAAATTAAAAGTACATTAATAATTTCTACAATTATTTCATCAATCACTATGTTCTGTGTCATTTTCGCCACACTTGCTACTTTTGGATATGAATTAACTGCTCTTTATGAATATCCAGAATTTCACGTTTTAAAGCAAGCAACAATAGTTGGTGCAACTTCTAGAATAGAAAGTATTTTAGTAATTCAATTAATTTTTGATATATTTATATACTGTACACTTATACTTTATTTTATTGGAAACAGTATTAAAGAAATAACTAAATTTAAAAAGAAAAATGTAATTTATTTTGTACTTTGTATATTATTGCTTGTTGGTACAGTTTATGCTGCTAAATACAATATTTATGTAGATAATCTAACTAAAAAAATCATTCCAATAATTTCTACAATATTTACTATTGTTACTACACTCATTATATATTGTAAAGTAAAATTTAATAAACTACTAAAAAAGAAATAGCCAAAACTATTTCTTTACTTGTTTAATAAGAAAAATGCAATTACTCCTACAAATAACACAATAAGTACTACTAATAATACTATTATGAATTTGTTACTTTTCTTTATATTATGATTAATATTTTTTAATTCTTCAAAGTCTCTTTGAGTAAATCCTAAACTTGAAGTATAGAAAGATTTATCTAACTCCATAGTATTTTCTTCTACTTTTTTTTGTTTTTCTTCTTCCATTATTTTCTTTATAGAAGCAGCATCTCCAACCATAGTATCAGACTTTAATTCATCTAATAAGCCTACATCATCGCTTTCTTTAAGTCTATTTAACTCTTTGTTACTAACAATAGTATTTATTAACTCTTTTAATTCTGCTTCTTCTTTTTCTATATCAAATTTCTTTTCTTTTCTACTTAAGCTTTTTAAATCTTTATATTGATCTTCTCTTAAACTACGATGTCTTTCAGACTCATTTGATTCTTTTTTTACTTTTGATAATATGTCATTTATATCATAGTTTCTAACTTCTTCAGGTTCTTCTTCAATTACTTCTATTTCATGTTTTTCTTCCTCAAGAATACTTCTTAACTGTTTTTGTTTCTTATAATTTTCCCTATTCTTAAGCATTTCTTTTACTTTAGAAATATCTATTTCGTTAGTCTTTTCTATAGTAGCCACACCTTCAATATTTGTATAATTATCTAAATCTTCTATTTGTTTATACAAACTTTTATTTTTTTTACTACGTCCAGATTCTACTAATTCATTTTTATAATAACGATCCATTCTACTAGACATATTATCACCCTATCAATAATATACCACACTTTTGAAAATAATTGAATATTTTCCTTGCTTTTTTAATATAATTTATTTATAATTTAGTTATAGGAGGAAGTTATGAAATTAAAAGTTGATAAAGATTTATGTATAGGATGTGGTGCTTGTCAAGCAGTTGCTCCAGAAGTTTTTGAAATTGAAGATGATGGATTAGCAACTACAATAGTTGATGAAGTTCCAAAAGAAATAGAAGAAGATGCGATTGATGCAAAAGAAGGATGCCCTACTAGCGCAATTGATGAAGTTACTGAAGAAGATGAAAATACCGAGGAAACTTCTAACAATGAAGAATAATTAAAAATAATCAAGAAATTTAATCTTGATTATTTTTTTCTCCATATAATTTTTTTACTTCTTTTATACTAAGTTCTCTATACTCCCCTGATGGCACTCCATCTAAAGTTAAGAATGCAATACTTTCTCTTTTTAGTTTTAATACATCATATCCTATAGCTTTAAACATATTCTTAACTTGATGATTCTTTCCTTCATGTATTATTAATTCTACAATACTACTATTTGTTTTTTTATCTATTTTAAGTATTTTTGCTTTAGCTTTACTTGTTTTCTTACCATTTATAAATACCCCATTACAAAGTTTTCTTACTTCATCTTTAGTAATCAAACCTTTTATTTTAGCTACATATACTTTTTCTATATTGTTTTTTGGATGAGTTAAGTAATTTGTTAATTCCCCGTCATTAGTAAGTATTATAAGCCCAGTTGTATCATAATCAAGTCTTCCTACAGGATATATTCTTTTATCTGTTTTTATTAAATCTACAACAGTTTTTCTACCCTTTTCATCACTGGCCGTAGTTACTATTCCTCTTGGTTTATTTAATAAATAATATACTTTATCTTCTACTGTTTCAATAGGATGACCCTCTACTTCTATATAATCTGAAAAATTAGTTTTATAACCCATCTCTGTTATAATATTTCCATTAACTTTTACTTTACCTTTGCTTATTAATTCTTCTGCTTTTCTTCTAGAACAATATCCAGATAAAGCTATAATTTTTTGTAAACGCTCCATCAAAATCACCAAAGATATTATACCTTATTTGTTTATTTTAATCAATCTAAAATTTTATCCCCAAAAAAGATTAACAATAACTATACTAGCGACTATTCCAATTAAATCGGCACAAAGTCCTGCAAACAAACTATATCTTATCTTTTTTATTCCAATGCATCCAAAATAAAGACTTATTATATAAAAAGTAGTATCAGTACATCCTTGCATAACTGAGCCTAATAATCCTATAAAACTATCTGGACCATGCACAGTAAATATATTATTTAGATAAGCAAGGGAAGCGTTTGCTGATATAGGTCTAACTAGAGCTAAAGGAAATAATTCTGCAGGAAATTTTATTACATTAAAAATAGGTTTTAGGAGCGATAATATAAAGTCAAGAAATCCACTATTAACAAAAAGATTGATTGCAAGTATCATAGCTATAAATGTAGGAAATAAATTTTTAATCATAGAAAAACTTTCTTTAACTCCATCAATAAAAGTATCATAAACATCTACTTTTTTTATAAATCCATATACTACTATAAATATAACTGTTAAAGGTATTATTAAGTTTGATATAAAGTTAATTTTTATACCTCCTAGCTAATAGTCTATCTATGATTATACCGCCTAAAGTGGCAAAGAAAGTACTTAATATACAAGCTAATACTATTTTAGTGGGTTCCAAGCTACCATGCATCATTCTAAGTGAAATGATTGTTGTTGGTATCAATGTAAGACCACTTGTATTTATTACTAAGAAAGTTATCATAGATCTTGAGGCAGTATCTTTTTTCTTATTTAGTTTTTGTAGTGATGACATAGCTTTAAGTCCAAAAGGAGTAGCTGCACTACCAAGACCAAATATATTAGCTATTATATTACTAGCAATTAAACTTAAACTTTCATGACATGCAGGTATCTCTGGAAATATTTTAGTTAACACGGGAGATAATTTATTAGATAATTTTTGCAATAGTCCTGATACTTCAGCTATCTTAGTTAATCCCATCCAAAGAGCAACTACAGGAAATATTTTAAATAGCATATCCAGACTTACTTTAGTACTATCTACTATTGTTGTATTTATAACATCTAATTTATTTGTAAGAATGCCAAAAATTATTCCAATTACGATTAAAAATAGCCAAATTAGGTTTACCATAGGTTTACAAACCACTCCTTGATTTTTTTAAATAATGACTTTTCTTCCTTAGCTACCTTTTCTACAAATATTTCTTCTTCATGTATCTTTTTATCACCTAAATAAACATTTATAACACCTATTTTATCTCCATTATTTATCTTTCTTTTCTTCTCTAAGTCATATTTAAATACTAAAGTACCCTGCTCATTATTACTTATTAGATAATTAAAATCATTTTTTATATAAAGTTTATAATTGGAATAATACTCTTCTTGATATATATTTATCTCGCCTTTTTCAAGAATTTTTAAGTTAGTATAATTATTAAACCCATATTCAAACAAAGACCTATGATCGCTCCAGTCATTTCCATCATTAAGAGTTACTACTACTAAATTTATATTATCTTTACTAGCTGTTGTTACAAGTGTTCTTTTAGCTATTTCAGTGAATCCTGTCTTACCACCTGTTGTATATTTATAAGTAGATAATAATTTATTTTTATTTATCCAACTATATACATTTTTATTTGTTGTAAGTGTATATTTTTTAGTACCTGTTATTTCTCTATAATCATCTAATTTCATAGCATAACTCGCAAGTATAGCCATATCATAGGCAGTTGAATAATTCCCTTTATCTTCATCAAGTCCACTAGGATTATTAAATGTAGTATTATTCATTCCTATTTCATTAGCTTTCTTATTCATCATTTCAACAAAATCATCTACACTATCACCCACATATTTAGCAATAGCAAGTGCGGCATCATTACCACTTCTAAGCATTAATCCATAAACTAAATCTCGTAAAGTTAATTCTTCACCTTCTTTTATATAAATACCAGACCCATAAGCTTGATTGATTTCATCGCCTACTATAACTTTATTATCAAGTTTTCCTGATTCTATAGCAATTACTGCAGTCATTATTTTAGATATGCTAGCTACGCTTCTCACTTCGTTTATGTTCTTTTCATATAAAATTCTATTAGTATCTATATCCATAAGTATTGCACTTCTAGCGCTTGTTTCTATAGCTAATACTCCAATAGGAAATAACAAAATTAAAAATAAGAAAATCTTTTTCATAATTTCACCAATAAATTATATGTACAAACTAATCAAAATATTTTATTATTCCTTTTTTTATAGATTCAACTATTTTATATTGATAATCTGCCTTTTGAAGTAAATATCTATCGTTAGGATTAGATAAGAATCCCGCTTCTATAAGTATTCCAGGAATAGTTATTTTTCTATTCATAAGCATAGTTGTTATTTCTTTTACTTCTCTAGTAGTTTTTAAATCTGTTTTTAGTTGCTCCTGCATCAGCATAGCAAAGTCATAATTCTTACTATTTACATCGTCATAAAATACTTGAGCACCACTCCAAGTACTGGAACTTATTGAATTTAAATGAATTGAAATATATATATCTGCTCCTGATGCATTTATTATTTTAGCCCTATTATTTAAATCACTTTTCTTTCTAGCTCCTGTATTATTATTACTTAAATCATAGTCTCCATATCTAGTCATATAGATAATAGCGCCTTCTTCTTCAAGTACTTTTTGTAATTTCTCACATATTTCTAAATTAATATCTTTTTCATATATATTTTTATATACACTTCCGGGGTCAACGCCTCCATGTCCCGCATCAAGATAAATTACTTTACCTAATAATTCTAAATTACTTTTCTTTGTATTAGCACTTACAAAAGAAAACGAACAAATAAACATTATAAGCAAAAATATAGAATATATTTTTTTCACATAATCACCAATAAATTATATGAAAAAATAAGTATGTTTAATCATACTTATCTTGTAAAACCGTTTTCTTTTTCTCCTGCTTTTATTTCTTCTAATCTTTGTTGTCCCCATTGATATTGAGTTAATTCATCAATGGCATCTTGATCCCCTTCTTTAGCTCTCTCGGATAAATCCTTATAATACTCTTTTTGAGCAGTTATTTGTTCTTCAAATGTAATATTATGTGGGAGACTATCAAGAAGTTCTTGATGTTGAGAATATGTATAATCATTGTATTCTTCTTCTTTTTGTAATAATTTATTTATTCCCTTAGCTATAGCAGGAGATGCCATAGTTAATACTGTAACGCCAATTAATATACCTGCAGCTAATCTTGTTCTATTAGTCTTTTTTATTTCAGAATGAGCTGTAGTTAAAGCTTCTATACTTTGAATACATTTAATATATTGCTTTTCTTTGTTTAATACTTTAATGGAAAATTTACCTTTATAAAAATCATCCTTAGCTTCGTCATATCCATCAACTTCAAATACATATCTAGTAACTTCGCCATCATCTAATCTCTTACCAAATTTAACTGTTCTATTTTTTATTCCTGCACTTAAAATTTGTACTAATTCATTTGGGTTATAACTTTTTTCTTTACCATTAACAACATAATAATCTTGACCATCGTTATGTCTTAATCTTATATAATATTTTTCTTTACTCATTACTATCACCCATATATAATTTACTATTTAGATTTATTAAAGTCAATATGTTTTGTATCAAATAAAAAAAGTGTACATTTTTTTACACTTTAAATATATTCCAAGGTTTTCTATTAGGTAAATCTATTTCAAATGTTAAAGATTCTTTTGTTATAGGATGATTAAAAGTAATAGAATTAGAAAATAAAGCTATTTGTTCCCCTACTAAAGCATTCTTATTATACTTTTGATCTCCATATAAAGGATGATTTCTTGATGAAAATTGTACTCTTATTTGATGAGACCTTCCTGTTTTTAAATTTATTTTTACTAACGATAAATTATCTTTATATTTTACTAATTCATAATCTAATATAGATTCTTTACCTTTATTATCTACTTTAACAATATTATTCTTTGTATCTTTTAAAAGTTTATCTATTAAAGTACCCTTACTTTCTACTTTACCTTCTACTACTGCATAGTAAGTCTTTTTGAATGTTCTATTTCTTACTTGTTCACTAAGTCTTGATGCACATTTACTAGTTTTAGCAAACACCATAATACCACCTACAGGCCTATCTAAACGGTGTATAAGGCCTAAATAGACATTTCCTGGTTTATTATCTCTTTTCTTTATAAAATCTTTTAAAAGGGTTAAAAAATCCAAATCTTTACTACTGTCTTCTTGTACAGGTATATTTATTGGTTTTTCTACTACTAACAAATGATTATCTTCATAAACTATATTAATCATTGCCTATATACCTTCCATATATTCCACAAGGAAGTACTATATTATCTCTAGTTATTGGAAGGCCTACTTCTCCTGCATCTACTTTACCATTAGGGTAAAGAGGAAGTAGAGTCGTTTTAAGTATATTTTCAAGTACTGTAGCACTTATTCCTGTTGTATAAGAATTAATTAAGAAAAATAATGGCTTATCACTTAATATTTTTATACAAGCATCTATTAAAGCATATATACAATCTTCAAACTTCCATACTTCTTTATTAGGCCCTCTACCATAACTAGGTGGATCCATAACTATAGCATCGTATTTATTTCCTCTTCTATATTCTCTTTCAACAAATTTTAAACAATCATCTACAATGAATCTTATATAATTATTCTCTAAACCACATAGTTTCATATTTTCTTTAGCCCATTCTGTCATCCCTTTTGAAGCATCTACTTGTACAACATCAGCTCCAGCACTAGAACAAGCCATAGTAGCAGCTCCTGTATATGAGAATAAGTTAAGTACTTTTATTTTTCTTTTACTATTCCTAATCATATCCATCATAAAGTCCCAATTGGTTGCTTGTTCTGGAAAAAGTCCAGTATGTTTAAAATTAGTTGGACTCACTTTAAAAGTTAAATGTTTATAACTTACAGTCCAAAATTCAGGTAATTTTGAATAGAATTTCCATTCTCCACCGCCTTTATTACTTCTAAAATAATGACCATCTACATTTTTCCAATTATTATTATATTCTACATTCCATATAGCTTGAGGATCTGGTCTTCTTAAGATAACATCTCCCCATCTTTCTAACTTTTCTCCATTACCTGCATCTATACATTCATAATCTTTCCACTCATTACTTATTCTTTGCATCATATCACCTAAATTTCTAATTCTTTATTTTCAAATTCTTCATCTATTAATCCTTCATGTATAAATTCTTCTTTTGTATTTAAGTAAATTTCTTCTATTCTATCTACTCTACATTTTTCAGCTGTGATTATTGATTTTACTTTATCTACTGCTTTTTCTACTCTGTCATTTACTACTACATAGTTATATTTTGTAAATTCATTTATCTCATTATAAGCAGTTTTAAATCTTTCTAGTATTTTGTCTTTTGTTTCTGTATTTCTTTTAATCAACCTATTTTTTAATTCTTCCATACTTGGAGGCATTATAAAAATAAATAAAGCTTCTGATACTTTTTCTTTTACCTTTAAGGCTCCTTGAATATCTATTTCAAGTATTACATTTTTACCTTTACTTAAATCTTCATCTATTTTAGCTTTGGGTGTTCCATAATATTGATTATTATGTACTACTGCATACTCTAAAAATTCGTCATTAGCTATTCTTTCTTCAAATTCTTCTTTACTAACAAAATAATATTCTACTCCATCTACTTCTTTTCCTCTAGGAGCACGTGAAGTCATAGATATTGATATTTTAGTATCTTTCATATCTTCAACTAATCTATTTACTATTGTTCCCTTTCCGGCTCCACTTGGTCCAGAAATTACTATAAGTAATCCTTTAGACTTTTCTCTAATCATATAATCACCTTTCTTTTTTGTATTATATCATATTATAGAATATTTTCACATATCAAATTGTCACATAAATTCTTATATTTTTTATATTCCTTATTGTTTCTTATAGTCCACCCTAATACTAACTTATTTATTTTAAAAGGTAATTGTTTTTTATACACACTAATAAAGTCTATTTTCTTTGTATATTTTTTAATTATATTATAATTTAATTCATTAAAAATTATTAAACCTATTACATAGTTCTTTCTATTTTTATAAAACCAATCAATAACAAAAGGATTCATACTTTGTATAGCAAATTCTCCTTTATAATCATCTAATATTTTTACTAATTCTTCTTCAAACTTACTATTATTATCCACATCTTTTACTTCTATTAATATAGGAACACTACCATTAACTATGTGCATAACTTGTTTTAAAGTAGGAATTGTATATTTTTTATTTATTTTAATTTTAGATAATTGTGGATAACTTAAAGTTTCTATAATTTTATTAACACCCGTTAGCTTTTTTAAGTTGTGGTCGTGATATACAATTATAGTATTATCTTTAAGTATGTGGATATCTAACTCGATTATGTAATTTTTATCCACACTTTTTTGAAAAGCATGGAGAGTATTTTCTGAAATTTGTGAGTTGTGCACCCCTCTATGAGCTATTAAATTTCTTTTTAAAAAATCTATATTTTTCATAGTATATTTTATGTGCATAAAAAAAGTATAGACTAAGCTATACCTTTTAACACATCAATGATGGTGGTGATGTTTTTCTAAGTGTTCCATATCAATAGTACAATCTTTTTCATCACAAACTTCATCAATGTTTTCTAACTCAATAGTTGTATGATTTATTCCATGTTCTTTTAATTCTTCTTTTACCAACTCTTTTAATTTCTTATTTTTACCATCACTTACTATATGTATTGTCGCATAGTTATTATATCCATCTATACTCCATATATGAATATGATGAACATCTTTAACTCCTTTTATTTTTAATATATGTTTTTTTATTTCATTAATATTAATTCCTTTAGGAGTTTTTTCTAAAAATAAATCAATAACTAATTTTAAATTTTTTAAAGCAGTTATAAATATGAATAGCGCGACTAATATAGATAACATAGGATCTATTATTCTTATATCAGTAAATCTCATTACTATAGCACCTATTAAAACTACTAGCCATCCAAATACATCTTCTAACATATGCAGATTAACAGACTTTTGGTTTAAAGAATGTCCTCCTTTAGTAAAATAAGCAGCTAAAAAGTTTACGATTACCCCTATAACAGCAAATATAATCATTCCATTATAATTTATTTCTACTGGATTTATAATTCTTTTAATAGCACTTAAAACAACTAATATAGAGCCTATTATTAGAATTAGAGTTGTTACTAAACTCCCTATTACTGAATATCTAACATATCCATAAGTGTATTTATTATCTGGTTTCTTTTTACTTTTCTTTTCTAAAAAATAAGATACTCCTATACTCATTGCATCACCAATATCATGAATTGAATCAGATATTATAGCAACACTATTTGTTATTGTTCCGCCTATAAATTCAAATATAGAAAATCCTAAATTTAAAATAAAAGCTACTAATATATTTTTTTCTGTTTTCATTTTACCACCCATTATAATTATATCACATTTATTTAAGTTTATTTTATTAAAACAAAAACATTGGAATAATTCCAATGTTTGATTTATTGTAATTTGTACTTATTTGTTCAAAGTATTTATATAGTTAAGTATCACTTTTACAGTTTCTTCTGTACCAATGGAAGAATCTATACATAAATCATAGTTTTCAGCTTTGCCCCATTCTTTACCAGAAATAGCTTTATAATAACTAGATCTATTTTTATCAGATTTCTTAATATTTTTTATAGCATCAGACTTTTTATCTTTATACATATCCATTACATTTTTAATTCTTGTTTCTTCATCAGCAGTAATAAATATTCTAATAACATTTTTTCTATCTCTTAATACATAATCAGCAGCTCTACCAACTATCACGCATGAACCTTTATCAGCAATCATATTAATTGCTTTTTCTTGTGCTTCAATAGCATATTTAACTGGTTCTGTAGTTAAGTATAAATCTCTTAAAATGTTATTAGATGAATTTAACTTATCAATAAATTCTCTATCTAAACCTGCTTCTTGTGCAGCCAATGCAGTCATTTCTTTATAGTAATATGGAATATTTAATTGTTCAGAAATTAACTTCCCAATATATTTTCCTTGACTACCATGACTTCTTGAAATCGCAATAATAATTCCTTCTTTAGAATTAAGTAATTTTGCTTTTTCAACTTTAACTTTCTTAGTTGAACTAATTTTCTTAAAGAATACAACTACTAATATAGAAGATACTATTATACCTACAACATCTGCTACAGGGGAAGCATATAGTGCTCCTTTTACTCCAAAGAATTTAGGTAAAATAATTACCATAGGAACAAAACAAACAATATCTCTTAATAAAGATGTAATTGCAGCTTTAACCGGATCTCCAACCGCTTGAAAGAATATTGAAGTCATTTTAATTGTGCAAGTAAATGTGATTAACATTAAGAATATTCTAAATGTTATGACTGCAAATTCCATATATAAATCTGATTCAGTACCAAACATTTTAATAACAACTTCTGGACATAATTCAAATACTAATGTTGATAAAATACCAACTATAATAGTAGAAATTAAAACTATCTTATAAGTTTGTTTAACTCTATCAATTTTTTTTGCACCAAAGTTATATCCTAAAATTGGTTGTGCTCCTAATATAATACCTACTACTATATTAATAACAATAGTAAATACTTTCATACAAATACCCATAGTTGCAATAGGAATATCTGCACCATATTTTGACATTGCACCATATTTAGCTAACATAATATTACATACCAATGAAATAATTACTATAGACATTTGTGTTATAAAAGTACTAACACCTAATTTAATAACATTGCTAAATATACCCATATCTACTTTAAAACTATCTTTTGAAAGTTTAAAAGTTTTTGTACATTTTACAAAATAAACTATAGAAATAATTAACGATAATACCTGCCCTATAATTGTAGCCCAAGCTGCTCCTTCAATTCCCATATCAAATACAAAAATAAAGATTGGGTCTAATATAATATTTGTAATTGCTCCTACTAAAGTTGCAATCATTGAACCCATTGGTGAACCATCAGCTCTAATAATTGGATTCATAACATTAGCCATCATATATACAGGAATAAATAATAATATTATTTTAAAATAATCCTTTGATAGTCCTATTGTAACATCTGATGCCCCAAACATTCTTAATAGCGGTTCCATAAATATAAAACCTAGTATTACAAATATAATACTAATAATAAAGTTAATTAAGATACTATTTCCAATTCCTTTGTGAACATCTTTTGTATCTTTTCTTCCTTGTGCTAATGACAGAAATGCAGCTGAACCATCACCAAAGCACCATGCAAACGCAACTGAAATAATTGTTATTGGAAATACTACAGATGTAGCTGCATTTCCTAAATAACCTAATTCACTATGTCCAATGAATATTTGGTCCACTATGTTATATAAAGAACTAATTAATAGTGATAATATACATGGAATAGCAAACTTAAATAAAATTTTTGATATCTTTTCTTCTCCAAGGTATCTATTGTTTTCTTGATTTCCCATTTTCTCCTCCTTATTTTACAATCAACCCACTAGCTTTATTTAGGGCAAAAAAATAATGCGAAAAAGATGTCTCTTTTTACGCATTAAGCTGGGTCTGACAAGATAAAATTATATCACATTTTCTTATTTTTGTGGACACTTTTTTTATAAAATCCTATAAAAAAGATCATTTCCAATAAACATAAACTACTATTTATCTATCAGTTGTATTATATCATGGATTTTCAGAAAATTAGAGTACTAGAATGACTAGCTTCTAGGTTTTGTAAGGATTTGCACAATATTGTGTAGCCTACCTGTAGCCATATGTAACCTACGACTACAAAATCGTGTAATTTATCTATTTTAGACAAGCTAAAAAGCCCGTAAATAGGGCTTTTGAAACATTGAAATAAGTAATTCTTAACGTTTTGTAAATTAGCATTCCTTTATTTATGCGGATTTATGAGGACTTTGTAGCCTACTTGTACTCTACCTAAACTGACTACAACTAACTCTTAGATACCTTAATAATTTACTTAAATTTTAGAATTTTACTTCTTACAAAAAAATTAATTATTTTTATTTATAATTAAACTTTTTTTCTTAGTGTTAAGACGTGCCAATTTTTTTGTTCCTTACCACCTTCATTGTGATATTCTTCTATTTCAAACAAATCTTTTCTTAAATATTCAATATCTTCCTTGCTAAAATAAGCATAGAATCTTTTTTCTTTTGTCGGTTTATCTTCTAAAACTTTATACTCACATTTCGTTCCATTTGGCAATACACTTGCATTAGGATGAACATCAGCATTCTGAAAATTAATTATTAATAATCCGTCATCTGTTAATGCGTTATAGGCAACGTCAAATAATTTTTTCATATCATCCATATCTAAATGTGGGTTCCTCCATGATACTATAAGGTCTGCTTTAAAATCAAAAACATCATTATAGTTATCTAATAAAAAATTATATTTTTTTACTTTATTAATTCCAATTCTATTTTGCTCATTTAGAAAATCATCAACAGTATCAGTTGCTATAACGTTATATCCTGCAGATTGAAGCATAAAAGCAAGTTGTCCGCATCCACTTCCAAATTCTATAATTTTTTTATTCTTATCCTTACATAAATTATTTTCAACATAATCAAATAATTTATCCCACTTTTCTGTTTCTGGATCAATTTCATTACGTTGTATATATTCAAGCGCACCGCCAGAATTATACATATTTATAGTTTTTATATTGTGTTCACTCATGATTTACCTCCATTAAATATTATATCACATTTTATTGTTTTATCCTATATAAACACACTAACTATCTAAATCCGATTTTTTGTAATCTACCTGTATACTTCTTGTATGATACGAGCTAAAAAATTGTTTTCTATCAAGCAAAAAAGCCCATATAATCGGGCTTTTGAAATAAACTGTAAATTAACGTTTACTAAATTAGCTTCCCTTTGTTTATGCGGGTTTACAGCGTTTTTGTATGATACTCGTATGATACCTGCAGTGTCTTCAACTGACTCTAAGATATCTTAGTAATTTTTTACTTATTTGACTTCTAACTAATAAATTGTAATTTTATTTTATTGTTAATGTTTTATTTTCATTGTCATTATCAGTTGCTTTTGATACTGTTAGATAAAATGTTCTAGTATCTTCTTCACCAACATAGAAAACACCATTAGCGACACCTTCTTTTACAGAACTAAATATATATTCTGAATCTAAACTTTCAACTTCTACAACATCAATGCCTGCCATTTCATATCCACTTAATTCTTTACCTTTAATTGTTATAACATCACCAACTGAAAGTTCAATGTGATAATCTGCACTTTCAGGAGTAATGCTTTCGTCCATATTTTCTTTTGCTAATTCTAAAGAGTATCCTTTAAGCTCACTGAAATTACCTTCTTTATTTACAGTTAATTTTGATGTCATAGTGCAACTATCTTTTTCACATTCTGCTGATAAATTGTATGAAAATGTATTATTATCTTCATCTTTAAAGCTAGTATCATTTTTATAGCTACTTTCAACAAATTCTACAACTTTATCTCCAAAGTCTTTAGTTAAAATTACAGTTCCTTCTCCTTCGTAATCTTCTGCGTTATCAACTACAATATAAGTTTCAGCATCTTCTGATATTGAACTAAACATTCCATCTAAATATAAGTTATCAAAATACACACTTGAATCTTCAAAATCTACCCCATAGGTATTAGCAAGTGCTATATATCCTACCTTTGGTAATGTAAACCCATCTGTTTTTGAAATATATTCTTCGTAATCTATTCCTTTTTTTACTTCTACTTCATAAATGAATGTTGGATTATCACTTAAATCATACATAATAGTATAATTTTGTTCATTATGTTTAACTGTCATTGTATTATTTTCTACTTTTACTTCATAACCATATTCATTTACTTCTGAATTAGTATACTCATTCAATGCATTTTTAAATTCCTTATTTACTTCTCCACATCCTGTTAATACCAAACCTGATATTAAACCTAATAATAATATTTTCTTTTTCATTTAATTTCCTCCTAATTTATTTTATGCTTTTGTACATTCGTATTTTAATTTAATTTTATCACCGTCTGTCATTGTGAAATCATCCATAACTGTAGAACAAGTATAATTTTCTGGAATATTTTCAAATGTTATTGTATATTCTCCTGCTTTTACACCTAATTCAGTTATATTTGTTCCTGATGTTTCATCAAAATCTATTGTAAATAAGTGGTCGTTACTTTCAACTCTTAAACTTAAGCCATTTATTACTTCTCCGTTTTGATCAGATACAATAAAGGTTACTGAGTTTTTTGGTGCAAACATTATGCCTATATTTTTAAATACTGCTAAAACAACACAAATTAAAACAACAATTACAAGAATAATACCTAATACTTTTTGCCATAAAGGTTGTTTAGGAATTCCTTTTCCATTTTCTTTCTTTTTATCATATTCTTTTTTTGATTCTTCATAACCTTTTTTCATTAATTCTTTTAAGTTTTTAAAGTCTTCAGCATTAAAATTTGATTTATTGTTTTCTGACATTTATTTCCCTCCATCCTTAATTCAAAATAATACATTAAAAATAAATTCATCTCAGCATATTATTTGATATTATTAATATTATACCACAAATTCGCCAAAAATCAGAATTACAAAAACCTCCAAAATAACGGCTTTATTTTTATGTATTTTGGCGTATGAAGACACGCTAATTTTCTAAAGCGCTCCCAACTTTTTGTATGATACTCGTATGATACGTGTATGATACGAGTTAAAAATTCATTTTCAAACAAGCAAAAAAGCCCGTAAATACGAGCTTTTCGAAACATTGAAATACGTAATTTTGTACCAATATTGGTAATTTTTTAACGTTTTGAGAATTGAGGTGCACGACGTGCTGCTTTTAATCCTGGTTTCTTTCTTTCTTTAGCTCTTGAATCACGAGTAACGAATCCAACTTTCTTTAAGATTTTTCTATAGCTATCTTCGTTTCCTTCATTAGCTTCATCATATTGTAATAAAGCTCTTGTAATTCCTAAACGGATTGCTCCAGTTTGTCCAGAAGCTCCTCCACCAGAAACTTTAACTTCGATATCGAAAGTGTTTTCGTTATTTGTAGCTACTAAAGGTTGTTTTAAATCCATTACATAAGTTGCATATGGCATAAATTCATTAACATCTACACCATTAACAGTTATTTTTCCTTCACCAGCTTTGCACATAGTCATTTTAACTTGAGCTACTGAAGATTTTCTTCTACCTGTTCCTATAAATACTTTTGCCATTTAAAACCCTCCTTATTTAACTTTCATTTCTACTGGCTTTTGTGCCATATGTGGGTGTTCTGCACCTTCATAAACGAATAATTTTTTAGCTACTTGACGTCCTAATCTAGTATGAGGAATCATACCTTTAACAGCTCTCTCAATCATCTCAACTGGATAATTTTCTCTCATTTCTTTTGCAGTTCTTTCTCTTAATCCTCCAGTATAACCTGAATGGTTGTAATAAATTTTATCATTTAATTTATTTCCTGTTAGATTAACTTTTGAAGCATTAACAACTATTACGAAATCTCCACAATCAATATGTGGTGTATAAGTTGGTTTATGCTTACCACGTAAAACATCAGCTACTCTAGTTGCTAAACGACCTAAATTAACTCCTTCAGCATCTATAACGTACCAATTACGTTCTACTGTTTCTTTTTTTTGCATATATGTATTTTTCATATATCTTTTCCTTTCTCCTTTACAAATAGTAAGTCTTCCCAAAACTCACTAAATGTGGGATATAAAATGTACCAAATAAAATAATACTAAAAAAAGTAAAAAAAGTCAATAAAAATATATTAATTTGACTCTTTTTTATTACTATTTTTCATTATTTTCTTCAAAATAATCTAATTTCATATTTTTACGTACTCTTCTCATTACTTCTTCAGCTTTTCTCTTAGTTGCTTCAGTACCTTCTTTCAAGATTCTTTCTACCTCTTCCGGTCTTTCTTCGTAATATTTTCTTCTTTCTTGCATTGGTTTCAAGAATTCATTAATTTGTCTAGCAAGTTCTTTTTTACAGAATACGCATCCTCTTTCTCCATTTTTACATTCACTACAAACAGCCGCTATATTAGGATTTTTGATAAGTTTGTGATAGTAATAAACCATACATACTTCTGGATCTGCAGGATCATCTTTTCTAAGTTTATTTGGATCAGTAACTGCACTCATTACTTTCTTAGTAATTGTTTCTTCATCATCAGATAAATATATACAGTTATTAAGTGATTTACTCATCTTCTCATTACCATCTAATCCTTTTATTCTAGGAGTTGAACTTAATACTGGTTCAGGTACGTTAAATGTCTCTCCATATATATTATTAAATTTTCTAACTATTTCTCTTGTTTGTTCAATATGAGGTAATTGATCTTCTCCAACAGGAACTAAGTTCCCATTAACACATGCTATATCTGCAGCCTGACTTACTGGATAACCTAAAAATCCATAAGTAATGCCTTCTCCATTATTTCCAAATAATTCTTGTTTTTGTAATACTTCATGTTTAGTAGTTGGATTTCTATAAAGTCTAGGTACTGATACTAAATTAGAAAAATATACTGTTAGTTCAGCTACTTCAGGTATTAAAGACTGTATATAAATGTGACATTGTTTAGGATCAATTCCTGCAGCTAGGTAATCTAAAGCTAGTTCATGTACATTTTCTCTAACTTTTTCTGGATTATTAAAATTATCAGTTAAAGCTTGAACATCTGCAATAAGTATATAAGTGTTATAATCATATTGCATCTTTACTCTATTTTCTAGTGAACCAAAATAATGTCCTAGGTGTAACTTACCTGTTGGTCTATCTCCTGTTAATATTGTTTTCATAGGTACCTCCTTAAAAATACTAACTACATTATACCAAAAAAACATATTATTTTAAATATGTTTTTTAATATATATAATATTTTATTGTATTATTAAATTCTAATTCATTATATTCTAATAAAGTTATTAGTCCACTATTATCACTATAATAATATAGTTTATTATTATCTACATAATATAAATAATCATCTTTAAAATTAATATTAGTAGTAGGAACTATGTGTATAAATTTATATACATCTATATTTTCTTTGTCTACTCTATATAATTTATAGCACTCATTTATTTCTTTAAATAAGTAATAATAATTATCACTTTCTAATACTTCATCATAATCAGTAAAATTATTATCTAAAGAAGTATAATCAAAATATATTTCTTTATTAGCATTTACCTTATTCATTTTTTCCCATTTGTTATTCTTGTAATACTTTATATATTTATTACTTGAAATTAATTTAACATTTTTCTTTTCAATATCTATTTCATATTGATTTTCATTATCTATATCATATAAATATACTTTATTATCTACTATACCTTGTATGTAAGAATCTAGTGAAATTACTTCTTTTGATTTAATTTTAAACACTTCATTAGTTTCCATATTTATAACATAAAAATATTGAAATTCATAATTATTATCATAATCAGCTATTATATAATATTTATCAATATATGTGCTTATTTTATTGTTATAAACATCATTTTTAAATAATTCTATTTCTTTATTATTTACAATTAATCCTTTATAGGTTGTAATAGCTACTATACTTTCTATAGAATTATGTGTATAAAGTTTAATTGAATTAATAATCTTATTTTTTGATAAGTTATCCACATACTTTTTACTATTGTATATTTTTATACTCTCAACATATTTATCTAAGTCTTCATCTTCTCCTATTATTTGACTATAATTATAAACTATATTATCATTGTAACACACCATGTCTATTTTAACTTCATCATTTATTAGTGGAAGAATACATTCATAAGATTTATCTTTATAATAATAAATATCAGTAACTATTTTTCTTTTTTTATCTGATCTCTCATAAATATAAAACGAATACTTTAAATCATCCTTACTTACTTTAATATAATAATTATCTTTGTTATAAATTTCTTCTATAATAAATTTATTATCATCATACTTTAATTTATATTTTAATGTTTTGTTATTAAAAAATAAACTACATATAACAATTAAAAATATTAATATTACTATGAATAAAACTAACTTTTTTTTATTTTTCATAACTACCTCATACAACAAAAGATAGACTTTATCTATCCTTGTGTCAATTTATATTTTTTCTTTTCTTCCATCATATATTCAGTTATTTGTGTTTCTATGTCATCCATAGCAGCCTTAGCAATGTTAGATAAAATTACAGTTTCTTTTACGGTATCAATGTGTACTTTTCCCCAAATAATTCCAGTACTAACAGTTAAATCATTAAACATATCTGGAGTAATAGCCACATAAGTATACCCAAATAATAATCTTTTTTGCGCGATTAAAATTCTTTTATTTGTAAGTGCAACTACAAATGTAGAAAATATATCAAATGAGGAATATCCTTTTTGAGAAGCAAATACAAAATTTACTTCTTCACCTGGATTTAAATATTTTTCTATTACTTTAGAGTGTGCTTTTAATCTCCATGCTACTGTTGAAGGATATTTTTCTTTAAATTCTTTTACTTTTTCATAAACTTTTCCCATTTTCTTCACCTCTTACTTTATTATACCATTTTCAGTAAATATATCAACAAAATATTTTTCATCTGATGCACCAATTATATAATCTATAATTTTATTAGATTGAGTAATAATTGTTAAAGGAGTAGTAAAACCATCATTATAACCTAATTCAATTAGTTTGTTTTCTACACTCTTTGCAATTTCACTATCAAAATCTAATATATTTATTAAATTTATAGATATATTATAATCAATTATTATTTTATTTAATACAGATAGTGTTGTTTCACAATATTTACAATCATCTTTTGTTATCACCGTAACACTAATTTCATTAGAATTCACTAAATTATTTAAAGTATCATAATCAATTTCATTAATATAATTTTCTATTTCACTTATATATTTATATTCATATAAAATATTTAGGTATGTGTTTTTAGTGTTAATTCCTCTAATACTTCCAATAATTTTTTTATTTTTAACTAAGATAACTATTTGATCATCAACAGAACTTATCTGTAATATATTATTTAATTTTTTTTGTTGATTAGAACTTAATATATAAGCTGGTATCATATTGTAACCTATGTTATATTCATTAGTTATTTCTGTTAAAATTTTGTTTTGGTCTAATAATGAATTATTATACTGATAAGGAACATATAACAACATTAAATCTGAATTTATTAGATCTTTTGTATTTTCTATTATTCCTTGTGGATTACCTATTATACCCGGAATAATATTATGTTTTTGAAAAAATTTAAGTAAATCTTCGTCATTGTTATAACTAATTATAGAATCCACTACTTCACCATTTTCAAAAATTACTATAGTATTATAAAATTCATTACTATTAATTATATCTTTTATTTTCTTTTCTTCAAATCTAGATAAATCAGTTGTATTAATATATAAATATTCTATATCGTATTTTTCAAATAATTCTACAGGATATTTAGAATAATACTTATCATTAGAAAAATATAATACTTTCGTATCATTTTTTGTAAACTCTTTTATACTATCTATTAGTTTATTATCAGATGATACAACTAATAACACTATAAAGATAGTAATAAGGAAAGCTACAAATACAAACAATAAAAACATTTTTATGATATCGAAAGTACTATTTTTCATTTTTTACCCCTATTCTGAAATTAAACCTAATTTCTTAAATTCTCTTACTAATTGTGAAATTGTTCTTTGTCCAGATATATAATCTACAACTTTCCCATCTTCAACTATTAAAGTTGTTGGAGTTCCAAAAGAACCGTCCTCTAGGAAATCTGGATCATTATATCCAATTGTTTTTAAACCGGCAAAGAAATCATTTGATTCATCTTCACTCATCTCTGTTAAGTCTAAATAATTTATTGTAACATCATAATCTTTAGCTACAGTATTCATTGTCGGTTTAAAAGCTATACAGTGACTACAAGTAGTTTGTCCAATAACAATCGCATGTATTCCACTATCATCTATTAAATCTTCATATTTATCATAATCAATAAAAGTTATATATTTTTCTGCAGAATATTCTGCATCTTCTGGTAAAACTTCTGTATCGATTAAGAACTCAACATAATCTTTACCTTGAGTATAACCTCTAGCTACATCTATAACTTCACCATTTTCTACAACTACTGTTGTTGGAGTTGCATGCTCAATGCCTAATTTATCTAATACTTCAGTTCTTTGTTTTAAAGCTAGTGTAGAAGCATCTAAATAGTAATAATCTAAATCATAATCTTCTGCAATTGTTTCCAATATTGGAGTTTGTAAAGTACAATAACTACAACTTGGACTTGCATAATAAATTATTGTTCTTTCTTTAGAATTAAAGGCCTCATAAAATTCTTTTAATTCTTCTTTAGCTTCACTAGAAGCGATAACCCCATTTTCTTTTAATGTTATTACAGTAAACACAGCTATTAAAGCTAAAGCTACTACAGCAAGTATAACCGTAATAATAATTGTTTTTTTCTTTTCTTTTGCCATAAAATTACCTACTTTCTATTTATTTTCGTATTACAAAAACTAAAATGTCATACAAATTAATTATATCACGTATAACGATAAACTTAAAGATTTTGAAAATTAAAAAATTAAATTTTTTTAATTTTCATACATTTTAAATATAAAAGTCCTAAAATCGGACTTTTATATTATTTACCACAACATTGTTTGTATTTCTTGCCTGAGCCACATGGACAAGGTTCGTTTCTACCTATTTTTGATACTCTCTTAGGAGCTGCTTTTTTAGTTTTCATTTTATCTTCATTTGTAGTTACTTTTTCAGAAACTTGTTTTCTTTCACTATTTTGTCTCACTTCAGCTTTTAAAAGATAAGTTGTAGCTTGAGCATCTATTCTTGATAATAATTCATCAAATAAAGCATAACCTTCACTCTTATATTCTCTTAATGGATTATTTTGTGCATAACTTCTTAAATGAATACCTTCTCTTAAATGAGACATTGTATTGATGTGTTCCATCCAATAAGTATCAATTACTCTTAGTGTTATTGCTTTTTCAAATTCACTTGTAATCTCTTTTGGTACTTTTTTTACTTTATCTTGATATTCTTTTAATAATTTATCATATAGTTCATCAATGATTTCATCTGTAGTTTTAAATTCTACTTCTTCAAATAAAACTTTATTTTTTAATAATTCGTTTACTTTTTCTAGTACTTCAGATTTATCATTTCTACTTAGATTATTATTATCATCTAAATGTGAATAAACAACATCTTCAACAAAATTTTTAAACATTTCTTTTGTTAATTCTTCAATAGATTCTGAATCTAATATTTGATTTCTCTTATCATAGATGATACCTCTTTGTTCATTAATAACATCATCGTATTCTAGTAATGTTTTTCTTAAATCAAAGTTGTTTCCTTCTACTCTTTTTTGAGCAGTCTCTATTGAATTAGATAACATTTTATTTCTTATTGAAACATCATCGTCAAATCCGACTCTTTGAAGCATTAACTTAGCCCTATCAGTACCAAATCTTACCATCAAGTCATCTTCAAATGATACACAGAATTGACTTTCTCCTGGATCTCCTTGACGTCCTGAACGCCCTCTCAATTGGTTATCTATACGTCTTGATTCATGTCTTTCAGTACCTATTACAAACAATCCACCTAAAGCTTTAACTTCATCTGTTAATTTAATATCGGTTCCACGTCCTGCCATATTTGTAGCAATAGTAACAGCACCTTTATCACCTGCATGAGCAATTATTTCAGCTTCTCTAGCATGGTTTTTAGCATTTAATACTTCATGTGGTACTTTCATTTTCTTTAATTTTTGACTTATTAATTCACTTGTTTCAACCGCTACTGTACCAACTAATACTGGTTGTCCTGTTTTATGTCTTTCTTTTATTTCATTAACTATAGCCTTATATTTACCTTCTTTAGTAGCAAATAACAAATCCCCATAGTCTTTACGAGCTACTGGTCTATTTGTAGGTATTTGAATAACATACATATTATAGATATCTCTAAATTCTTCTTCTTCTGTTTTAGCAGTACCTGTCATACCAGATAATTTTTTATACATTCTAAATAAATTTTGAAATGTTATTGTAGCAAGTGTTTTAGTTTCTTCATTGATTTGTACACCTTCTTTAGCTTCTATAGCTTGGTGTAATCCATCTGAATAATTACGACCTTGCATTAAACGTCCTGTAAATGGATCTACGATAACAATCTTTCCATCATTTACTACATAATCAACATCTATTTTCATAGCATAATTAGCTTTTAATGCTTGATTTATGAAATGTACTAAAGTAGTATGATTAATGTCATATAAGTTATCTACAGCAAATGCTTTCTCTGCTTTAGCTATACCTATTTGATCTAGTGATACTGCCTTAGTTTTTTCATCATATATGTATCCATCATTTTCTTTTAAACTTTTAACAAATTTATCTGTTTGCATATAAAGGTTAGCTGATTTCATAAATCCCCCAGATATAATAAGAGGTGTTCTAGCTTCATCTATTAATACTGAGTCAACTTCGTCTATAATAGCAAAGTTATAAGGTCTTGCTACTCTATCAGTTGCTTTAACTACCATGTTATCTCTTAAGTAGTCAAATCCTATTTCGTTATTTGTAGAATATAAGATATCACAGTTATAAGCATCTCTTTTTTCACTTGGGGTTAATTCTCTATAGTTAGTTCCAACTGTAAGTCCTAGGAATCTATAGATTTCTCCCATCCACTCTGCATCACGTCCAGCTAGATATTCATTAACTGTAATTATATGAACTCCTTCTCCTGTAAGTGCGTTTAAATAAGCAGGAAGTGTTGAAGTTAATGTTTTACCTTCACCAGTTCTCATTTCAGCTATATTACCATAATGAATAGCTAAACCACCTATAATTTGTACATAGTAAGGTTTTTCTCCAATTACACGATATGCAGCTTCTCTCGCAGTAGCAAATGCTTCTACCTTTATATCTTCTAAAGTTTCTCCATTAGCTAGTCTATCTTGAAACTCTTTAGTTTTTGCTTTTAACTTCTTATCGCTTAATTTTGAATATTCCTCATCGAGTGCTATTACTTCATCAGCAATCTTTTTAAATTTTTCTAACTCTTTATATTCATGATTAAAAATTTTCTTAAATAATTTCATGTCCTATTCTCCTTTATGTCTATATATATATTTTATCAAAAATCTAAGCAAAATAATAGTAAAATTGAAAAAAATAGGCATATTTGCCTATTTTATTTCTAAGATTCCATAATCTCCGTCTTTTCTCTTATATAAAATATTTACTTCATTAGTTTCCATATTTCTAAAAGCAAAGAATTCGTGTCCTAAAAGTTCCATTTGAAGTATAGCTTCTTCTTCATCCATTGGCTTATCTTCAATAACTTTTCTTTTAACAACAATATTGTTATTTTCTTCTTTTTCTTCAAAATCTAGAACAAAATTATTAAAACTTTCTTTAGTAGTCTTTCTATTCATTCTAGTTTTATTTTTTCTGATTTGTCTTTCTATTTTATCAGAAACTCTATCTATAGATGCATATAGATCTTTATGAGATTCTTCACCTCTTAATATATATCTATTAGCATTTATTGTAACTTCTACAACTTGATCATTACCTCTTAATTTAATAAGAACAGTAGCGGTAATATCGTCAGGATTTTCAAAGTACTTATCTAGCCTCCCAATTTTTTCTTCGATATAATTCTTTATTGAGTCTGTAACATCGAGTTTTTTTCCATGAATATTAAATTTCATAGCATCAATCCTTTCCAATTTCATTATATCATACTTTTTAACATTGTCAAATGAAATTTTTGTGAAAAAAAAACTACTATACTAGAGCAGCTTTTATTTCTACAACATTCTTCGCTTGTAAACCTTTATCAGTTCTTACTAAATCAAATTTTACATATTGGCCTTCTACTAAAGTTTTATAACCTTCAGAAAGAATAGCTGAATAATGAACAAAGATATCTTCTTTATCATTGTATTCGATAAATCCGAAGCCTTTTTCATTATTAAACCACTTCACTTTGCTTGTAATCACTCTAACATCTCCCTTCTAGTTTCGTTTACAACTTAAGTATATCATAAAGCACACTACATAAACTGTTTTTTCGTTCGTCAAAGTTCGACATTTATCGATGATGATTATACGAAGCGCGCTTTTCATATTTTCAATTTCATCATTTTATTATCGTTTACTTTTTCTACGGAAAAACATATTAATTCTACCATAACGAAAGAACTTGTTAAAGAATATTTGCTTAAAGTATCGGATTTTTTGCACGAAATTATTTTATTAGCAAAATCAAATAACACATTTTTTATTATTGAGATAAAATTTTGACAACTCAAACTTTTATCATTTTAATATTAGAAATTAACTATTATAATTAATTCAGATAGTAAAGGCAGTAGATATATGAAAAAATTTATTATTAATGGATGTATGAAATATATAAAAAATAATACTAAATATGATAGTATAAAACTTGCTGAAATAAGATATGGTCTAGAAGGAATGTATTTAACTATTTCAAAGCTAATAATTATTTCAATTTTATGTGTTATTTTAGGTGTCTTTAAAGAAATGATTACATTTTTATTATTTTTTAATATTATAAGGATGCCTGCTTTTGGATTACACGCAACAAAAAGTTGGATATGTCTTTTAACTTCTACTATATTTTTTATAGGATTTCCAATTTTGAGTATTTATTTGAATATTAGTTTAATTATTAAAATTATTATTTGTTCTGTATGTGTTATTTTAATTTACAAAAATGCACCAGCAGATACTAAAAAGAAACCTATAGTTAATAAAAAAAGACGATTAGTATACAAAGTGTTATCTACAGTAATATCAATTATATTTTCAATTATTGCAATATTAATAAAAGAACAATTTATTTCTAATTGCTTAATTTTCTCATTGGTATTAGAAAATTTATTAATATCTCCACTTGTCTATAAGTTATTTAAGCTACCTTATAACAATTATATAACTTATTTAAAAGAACACCCTGATTTTGCACAATAACTATGGTTTAAACATTTATGTTTAAATAAAAGAATAAAACGGGAAGGAGGCTGTGTATGTTAGCTAATTTACTTGCTATGCTTGGATTAGGAGCAGCTAATGCTGGAAGTCAAGCTTGTTGGTTTTTAATGGTTGATGAAGCTGAATGTCCAGAAAGCCTAATAAAATAAAAACAAAAAAATAATCATTCTTGTAATGATTATTTTTATATGGTTATTCTTAATGTTTGTGTGAATATATTCTTGCTTATACTTGTTTCATTTTTCAATTTCTTATTGTTATCTATTATTTGTTTAGCTAATGATAATCCATATCCATGGTCTTTACCTTTAGAACTATATCCCTTTTCATTTATTTTTGATATATCAATATAACCTTCATAATTATTTGAAATTGAAATAATTAAATTATCATCATCAATATACATTTGGATATTAATATATTTATTTTTCAAATCGTTTATAGCTTGAATTGAATTATCTAAATATACACCTATAACTTTACAAATATCCAGCATTAAAAAATCATCTATATCTATAAGCGTCGCGGTTTTAATTTCTTTTGATATTTCTAATATATAATCTATATTCAATTCTTTCATGTATAAAATTTTTGAATAAACTAAACCTCTTAAACCACCAGCAGGAATAATTGATACTTCATGCATTATCTTTTCATCATCTTTTAATTTATTATTAACTACCTCATCAATATATGTTATTATTTTTTTATTTGTTTTTGGAAGCATATTTCTAATTGTTAATAACTGATTTTTATTTTCATGATTTGACATTCGATATTTATCTAAAATTTCTTCGTATTCTTTTAAACTATTTAGAGTGGTATTGTATTTATCATATACTTTATTATATTTATTCTTTGTATTAAATGAATATAAAACAATACCAAAACACAATAATATTAATAAGATGTTAATTATTAATAAATATCTAAAATCAATATGATAGTACAAAGTAGCTTCTAAAATATTTATTACTATCGTTGTAATTAAGCACATAATTATCAAATGTTTATCTCTTATTTTATCTATCATAGCATTTACTAAATTATAAAATTCTTTTATAAATTTAATATTTATTACCACAATCGATATAATAGCTATAGAAATATTAGCAAAAAAGCTTGCAAATTGAGTTTCAACTATATCAAATGAGTCCATATTAAACAACAAACTCATAAGTAGCACAAACAGACCTTCTGATAACACAATTATTAATTCATAGTATATTGCTGTTGTTATTGCTTTTTTTATTGATTGTTTAAATAATATTTTTATAAGAAAACTAAAAATTAACATTACCAAAATTACTCTTATATAACCATTTGTTAAATAATAATTGAAAATTGAAAAACAAACGGTAAAAAAATATAGCAAATATGTTTTCATATTTTTAAAATTTAGTTTTTTATTCAGTAAAACTGACCATATATAAAAAGCAACAAAAGTTAAAACAAAACATGAAAGAAATTTTTCCAGTATACTAAGCAAAAAATTCATTTCAACACACTTCCTTTCTATATTTCTCTGAAAGTAAATCAATTGTTTCACCATTATCAAATGTTATTATTCTTTTTATTTTATCTATTTTTACTTTTCTATCAGAGTTTATATAACAAGCTCTATGTGTTTGGATAAATCGGTCATCTAACATAGAAATAATTTCAGTTAAAGTATTATTAACCTTAAATTCTGTATAATCTGTTTTTATTATAGTTTTTCTTTCAAAACTTTCTTTAGTTATATATAAAATATCATTTGTATTTATAGTATAAAGTGTACTCCTATCTAAAAATCTTATTACATTCTTATGTTTTAATATTTCTAAACCTTTCTTAAGTGAATTATTTAATCTATTTTCGAAATCATCAAATTTATTTATAAATGATAGAAACATTAATTCATTCTTTAAAACTATATTTCCTAATTCTTCGTGAGCTGTTAGAAATATTATTACACTATCAACATCCTTTTTCCTAATATCTCTAGCTACATCGATACCAGATCTAGATGGAGTTTCAATATCTAACAGATAAATTTTAAATGGCATTTTGGATTCGACTACTTTGTAAAAACTCTTATTATAATCATCAAACAAATGAATTTCATATTCCTTTTTATTTTTGGACATAAAATCCTTTACAACTTTTATAACATTCTTTCTATCCTTTTCGTTATCATCACAAATTATTACATTAATCATACATCATCCTCCTAACTGAACTTTGTGATTATCTTATACTACTCTAATCTAATAATACCACATTTATCCTTTATTTACAATATTTTCCAGTTTTGTTAGATTATTAGACTATAAAAAAAGAAGATACTATTTAGCATCTTCCTCAACTAATTCTAAAATAACCATTAAAGCATCATCACCACGACGTTCAGTTAATTTTAAGATTCTTGTATAACCACCATTACGATTAGCGTAACGAGGAGCTAATACATCAAATACTTTTTTAACTGCTACTGTATCGTTGTGTAGGAAAGCTAAAGCTTTTCTTCTTGATACTAAAGATCCATTTTTACCATAAGTAATCATTTTATCAACGAATTTACGAACTTCTTTAGCTCTTGTTTCTGTTGTTTCTATTCTTTCTTTCATGATTACATCTCTAGTTAAATTAGCAAGCATACTTCTTCTATGCTTATTAGTTACTCCTAATTTTCTATAAGCCATAATATTCCTCCTAACTATTAGTCGTCTTCGCGGAATCTAAGTCCCATATCTTTAATCTTGTCGATTACTTCTTTTAAAGACTTTTTACCTAAGTTACGTATTTTCATCATTTCAACTTCAGATTTAGCAGTTAAATCACCTAGAGTATTAACACCAGCTCTCTTTAAGCAGTTGTAAGCTCTAACTGAGAAATCTAAATCATCAATTGATGTTTCTAATTTTTTAAGTTTGCTATCTTCTTGTTTTGCATTCATTATTCCTGTAACATCAGCTATTTCACTTAAGTTAGTAACAATATTTAAATGTTCAATCATAATTTTAGCTGCAAGAGCCATAGCTTCTTCTGGTCTCATTGATCCATTTGTAAATACTTCCATGATTAATTTATCATAACTTGCATCTTGACCAACACGAGCATTATCTACTTCATAACTGATTCTATCAATTGGTGAATATAATGCATCAATTGGAATGAATCCGATTTTTTGATTTTCAATATATTTTTTGTTTTCTTGAGATGGTACATAACCACGTCCGTTAGCAACTATTAATTCCATATCAAGTTTTCCACCTTTAGCAATTGTAGCTATTACTTGATCTTTATTAATAACTTCAACATCTGGATTTTCTTCGATATCAGCTGCAGTTACAATACCTTCTTTATCAGAATATAATTTTAAAATTACTTCTTCTTCAGTATTGTTTTTAACAACGATATTTTTAAGATTTAAAACTATTGTTGTAACGTCTTCAACAATTCCTTCCATAGTTTGGAATTCATGCATAACACCATCAATTTTAACTGCTACTATAGCACTTCCTGGCATACTAGATAACATAATTCTTCTAAGAGCATTACCAAGAGTAGTACCAAAACCTCTTTCAAGTGGTTCTAGTTCGAATTTACCATAATTTTTATCTTCTACATATTCAGTTATTTTATATATTGGTTTTTCAAAATTTAACATTTTCCATTCCTCCTTCTTATCCACGTGGACGTTTTGGTGGACGACATCCATTGTGTGGTATAGGTGTAACATCAGATATAGATGTAATTTCTAAACCTGCTGTTTGTAATGAACGGATTGCTGTTTCTTTACCTGATCCTAAACCTTTTACAAAAACTTCAACTTTTCTCATTCCCATATCGTAAGCTGCTTTACCTGCTGCTTCAGCACTCATTCCAGCTGCGAATGGAGTTGATTTTTTACTTCCTTTGAAACCTAAAGTTCCAGCAGAAGCCCAACTTATTGCATTACCGTCGTTATCACAAAGTGTTACGATAGTATTATTAAATGTTGAATGTATATAAGCTTTACCTTCTGGTACATTTTTCTTAACTTTTCTTTTTCTTGATTTATAAGCCATAATCTATCCTCCTTTAATCACAACTATTTTTTCTTATTAGCAACTACTTTACCTTTACCTTTACGAGTACGAGCATTTCTATTTGTTCTTTGTCCTCTTACAGGTAATCCTTTTTTATGACGAGTTCCTTGATATGAATTTATTTCCATTTTAGTTTTAATATTCATATTTACTTCACGACGAAGATCTCCTTCAGTCATATATTTGTTAACTTCATCACGAATTGCATTTAATTCTTCATTAGTTAATTCTCCAGCTTTTGTGTTTGGATTAACTTTTGCGTCTTCTAATATTTTTTGTGAAAGACTTCTTCCAATTCCATATACATAAGTTAATGAAATTTCGATTCTTTTATTGTTTGGTATATCTACACCTTTAATACGTGCCATTAAAACACCTCCTATTAACCTTGTCTTTGTTTATGTTTAGGGTTTTCACAAATTACCATTACTTTCCCCTTACGCTTAATAACTTTACATTTTTCACACATTGGTTTTACTGATGGTTTAACTTTCATCTTTTTTACCTCCTATTTTCTGTAGGTTATACGACCACGTGTTAAATCATAAGTTGATAATTCAACCATTACCGTATCACCAGCTAAAATTCGAATCATGTTCATTCGCATTTTACCCGAAACGTGAGCCGTAATTACATGTTTGTTTGCTAGTTCTACTTTAAATACGTAGCCTGGCAATACTTCTAATACTTTACCTTCCATTTCGATAACATCATCTTTAGCCATTATTTCACCTCTTCGTTAATATTTCATACCCATCTTTGGTAATTAACACTGTATGTTCAAAGTGAGCTGAAGGCTCTTGGTCAGCAGTAACTACTGTCCAATCATCATCTAATAAATAAACATCTGCAGTACCTAAGTTTATCATAGGTTCAACAGCGATAACCATTCCTTCTTTTAAGATAGGTCCAGTATTCTTTTTACCGTAGTTAGGAACGTCTGGAGCTTCGTGTAGGTTATTTCCTATACCATGTCCAACTAATTCTTTTACTACTCCTAAATTATGAGATTCAGCATAAGTTTGTACTGCCTCTCCTATATCACCAATCCTGGCACCAGCTTTAACTTGTTTTAATCCTTCATATAATGATTGTTCTGTATGTTCTAGTAAATATTTTTTTTCTTCGGAGATATTTCCAATTGGATATGTCCAAGCACTATCGCCGTGATATCCTTTATAGCAAGCACATATATCCAAAGTAACTATATCACCATCACATAACTTTCTTTTCCCTGCAATACCGTGTACAACTTCTTCATTTATAGAAATGCAGATATTTCCAGGATAACCATCATAATTATAACAAGATGGAGTTGCTCCTCTTTTGATGATATAATCGCGAGCTAGTGAATCAATTTCTTTAGTTGTAATTCCAGGCTTTAAAAATGGAATTAAATATTTATGTGTATCTCCAACTATTTCACCAGCTACACGCATTAATTCAATCTCTCTTGGAGTTTTAATGTTAATCATTTTATTCTCCTAAGATTTTTACAACTTGTTCGTGAGTTTTTTCTCTACCATGATTGCTATCTACGTGATAAACAACTCCTTGTTTTTCATAGAAATCAATTAATGGTGCAGTTTTTTCTATATAAGTATTATATCTACCCATATAAGTTTCTTCATTATCATCTACTCTTTTTACAAGTTGTGCTCCACATTTATCACAAATGCCTTCAGTTTTAGGTTTCATATCATCATTACTTGTATTATAAACTTCTTTGCATTCTGGGCAAGAAATTCTACCAGCTATTCTTGATGCAGCTAATTTTTTATCTATATCTAAAACAATTACTACACCTAAATCTTTACCTAATTCATTAAGCATTTCTTGATACGCTTCTGCTTGAGCTACATTTCTTGGGAATCCATCTAAAATGTAACCGTTATTGCAATCTTCTTGCATAATTCTTTCTTTTAAGATTTCAATAATTAATTCATCACTAACAAATATTCCATTATTAATTTTATAATCAATATCTCTTCCTAATTCAGAATCTTCTTGTGCTTTTTCTCTCAATATATCACCAGTTGATATATGAGGCATATTATATTGTTCTTTTAAGTATGCAGCTTCAGTACCTTTTCCAGCAGCTGGAGCAGCTATTAATATAACACTTTTCATTATCTTCTTCTTCCCTTTCTACCTTTTACATAAGTTCTACTTACTAATTGGCTTTCAATTTGTTTATAAGTATCAAGTGCAACTCCTACAACGATTAGTAGTCCTGTACCACTAATTGATATAGATGTTGTTAAGTTTGAAAACTTATCAAATACTATTGGAAGAATTGCAAGTACTGTTAAGAATGTAGCACCTACAATTGTAATTCTTTTTAACACTGTTTTTACATATTCAGTTGTTTCTTTACCAGGTCTAATTCCCGGAATATATCCACCATTCTTATTTAAATTTTCAGACATTTCACTTGGTTTAAGTTGCATAAATGTATAGAAGTAAGCAAATGCTAAAATCATTACTATATATATCACTAAACCAGTTCCATTTGTATAATTTAAATATTTTTGTACAAATAATGTAAACCCTTCATTTTTTATTACTGATGCAAGGATTTGTGGAATTGAAAGTAATGCACTCGCAAAAATTACTGGCATAACTCCTGAACTATTTAATTTAAATGGAATATAATTTTGTTTACCAAGCATACTTGTTGATTTATTAGCATATTGAATAGGTAATCTTCTTTCTGCAGATTCAACATAGATAACACCTACGATGATTCCCACAAAAACTAGAATGAATGCTATAAAGATCATTATTCCTAAGAAACCTTTTGCAAATAATTCTAACCATAAATCTTTAAACATACCAGGAAGTACACTAATTATACCTGCCATTATTATTAAAGACATTCCATTTCCAATTCCTTTTGCAGTAATTTGATCTCCGATCCACATAACTAATGCCGTACCTGCAGTAAGAATTAATGAATATAATATGTAATCCATTGGACTACCATTTCCGATATATGCAAATGAATACATATATCCTTGTAAGAATGCTAAAGCAATTCCTACAATTCTTGTTATTTGATTTAATTTTCTTCTACCAACGCCACCTTGTTTTGATAATTCAGAAAGATATGGAACTATATCCGCACTTAATAATTGAATTACAATTTGCGCTGTTATATATGGTGATACACCTAATGCAAATATTGATGCATTAGCAAATGCCCCACCACTCATTGCATTTAATATTTCAAGGAATCCCATTCCTTCAGTATTAGCAGCAACGCCAGGAACAATTATTGATGTTCCTATTTTGAAAACGAATAAGGCAGCTAAGGTAAATAAAATCCTTTTTAATAAATCACGATTTTTAGGATTAAATATTTGCTTTACTCCTGCAAACATATTAAATCACCTCAGCTTTTCCACCTATCGCTTCTATTTTTTCAATTGCTGAACTTGAGAATTTGTTAGCTTTAACAGTTAATTTCTTAGTTAAGTTTCCATTACCTAATACTTTAACACCGTCTAATTGTTTCTTTAAAATTCCCATTTCTTTTAATAATTCTGGAGTTACAACTGCTCCATTATCAAATTTTTCTAAATCACTTACGTTAATTGTAGCATATTCTGTTTTAAACATAGCATTAGAGAAACCTCTTTTTGGTAAACGTCTGAATAATGGTAATTGTCCACCTTCAAATCCAGGTCTTACTCCTCCACCACTTCTAGCATTTTGTCCTTTGTGTCCTTTTCCACTTGTTTTACCAAGTCCAGAACCAACACCACGTCCAACTCTTTTTTTAGTTTGGAATGCACCTTCATTTGGTCTTAATTCATGTAGTTTCATATTATCTAATCTCCTCTACTTTTTTACCACGTAAACGTGCTACTTCTTCTATTGTTCTTTGTGATTTTAATGCTTCAAGTGTTGCATATGCCATATTAACTTTTGTACTTGATCCTAATGATTTAGATAAAATATCTTTTACACCAGCCATTTCAAGTACTGATCTTATTGGACCACCAGCTTTAACTCCAGTACCTTTAGCGGCAGGTTTTAACATAACTTTACTAGCTCCACATACACCAGTTGCTTCATGTGGTATAGTACGGTCTTCAACTATAGAAACTTTAACTACGTTCTTAGCTGCAGCTTGACTTGCTTTTTTAATTGCATCTGGAACTTCGTTAGATTTTCCAGTACCAAGTCCAACTTTACCTTTTCTATCTCCAACAACTACAACTGCTGAGAAGCGGAAATGACGTCCACCTTTTGTTACTTTTGTAACACGTCCGATAGAAATTACTTCTTCTTCATAAAGTTTTTGTTGTCTTTGTCTAGGTTGTCTTTTATCATTTGATTTACGAGGTTTTCTTTCAGTTTTTTCTACTTTTTCAGTAGATTTAACTTCTTCTACTTTTTCGATTTCTTTTTCCATCATTACCCTCCTATTAGAATTCTAGTCCGTTTTCACGTGCTGATTCAGCTAATACTTTAACACGTCCATGATAAAGGTATCCACCTCTATCGAAAACTACTTTTGATATTTTTGCTTTTTTAGCTCTTTTAGCAAGTAATTCTCCTACTTTTTCTGCAGCTTCAGTGTTTCCACCATTTTCAAGTTTTAATTCTTTATCTATAGAAGATGCACTTACTAAAGTTTTAGAAGCTTCATCATCAATGATTTGAGCAAAAATATTATTGTTTGATCTAAATACATTTAATCTAGGAACGTTTGATGTACCTGTTACTTTATTTCTTACACGTGTATGTCTAGCAACACGTGATTTATTACGGTCTATTTTTTTGATCATAACTTCTCTCCTTTACTCTAATTATTTAGAAGCTTTCTTTCCTTCTTTACGACGAATATGTTCGTCAGCATAACGAATACCTTTTCCTTTGTATGGTTCAGGTTTTCTAATTTTTCTTACGTTAGCTGCAAATTCACCTACTAATTGTTTATCAATTCCTCTTACAAATAATTCTGTATTACTTGGAACTTCTAATTTAATTCCTTCTGGAATTGCAACATTAACAGGATGAGAATATCCAGCTGTTACAACTAATTCTGCACCTTTTAATTGAAAACGATAACCAACACCTACAGATTCTAATTTTTTTTCGAATCCTTCTGTAACACCAACAATCATATTTCTGATGTTAGCATTAGCTGTACCATGAAAATTCTTATAATTATCATTTTTTCTAGTTAAAGTTATTTCATTTTCATTAATATTAACAGTAATATTTTCGTTTATTTCAGTAGAAAGTTCACCTTTAGGTCCTTTTACTGAAACAATATTTCCTTCAACTGTTACAGTTACTCCAGTTGGTATTTCTAATTTTCTATTTCCAACACGACTCATTAAGATTCTTCCTTTCTACCAAATATAAGCAAGAACTTCTCCACCTAATGAATTAGCTCTAGCTTCTTTATCTGTCATAACACCCTTAGATGTTGATATAATAGCTATACCTAATCCACTTAATACAGTAGGAACTTCTTCTGCTTTTACATATACACGTAATCCTGGTTTAGAAATTCTCTTAAGTCCAGTGATTACACGTTCCTTGTCTACATATTTTAATGATAAAACAAGGATATCTTGAATATTATTTTTCTTAACTTTATAATCAACTATAAATCCTTCAGATTTTAATATTCTAGCGATTTCATTTTTCATTTTTGAAGCTGGGACTTCAACTTCTTTATAACGCATTTGATTTGCATTACGAATTCTCGTAAGCATATCTGCTATTGGATCTGTTACCATAATATCCTCCTTCTTTTACCGACACCAGCTTACCAACTTGATTTTTTCATTCCTGGTATTTGTCCCTTATAAGCTAACTCACGGAAACAAATTCTACAAATTCCGTATTTTTTAAGTACAGCATGTGGACGTCCACAACGACTGCAACGAGTATATCTACGTACTTCGAATTTAGGTTCGCGACTAGCTTTTACTTTCATACTTTTTTTAGCCATAATTTGCCTCCTATAGTTTATTTCTTAAATGGCATTCCGAAACCTTTTAATAGATCTAACGCTTCAGCATCAGTTTTTGCAGTTGTTACAAAAACTATGTCCATACCACGTACTTTAACTACTTCATCATATTCGATTTCTGGGAAGATTAATTGTTCAGTTAATCCTAATGTATAATTTCCTCTTCCATCAAATGCCTTATTAGATATACCTCTAAAGTCTCTTACACGAGGTAATGTAATACTAATTAATTTATCTAAGAAGTTATACATATTCTCCCCACGTAAAGTTACCTTACATCCGATAGCTTGACCTTCTCTTAATTTAAATCCAGCTATAGATTTTTTTGCTTTTGTAGCGATTGGTTTTTGTCCTGTTATAATTTCAAGATCTTTCATAGCTCCTTCTAATAATTTAGAATTAGTAGTAGCATCTCCACAACCAATGTTAACTACAATTTTATCTAATTTTGGTACTTCCATAACATTTTTATAATTATGTTTACTCATTAAATCGGATACGATTGTTTTTTCATACTTTTCTTTTAGGCGGTTCATATATACCCTCCTTCCAATTAATCAAGACTAGAATTAGATTTTTTTGCAATTCTAATTTTCTTACCGTCTTTATTTACACTGTGTCCTATTCTAGTAGGTTTTTTAGTTTTTGGATCAATAATCATTACATTTGAAGCATGAATAGGTGCTTCTACTTCGTTAATACTTCCAGCTTGTTGTCCGTTTCCTTTAACATGTTTTTTAACAATGTTAACTCCTTCAACAACAACTCTGTTTTCTTTACGTAGTACGTGAGTTATTTTTCCTTCTTTTCCTTTATCCTTACCAGAAATGACAACTACTTTATCTCCAGTTTTAAAGTTCATTTTCATTCCTCCAAACTCTATAACACTTCTTTAGCAAGTGAAATAATTTTATTAAATCCTAAATCACGTAATTCACGTGCTACTGGCCCAAATACACGAGTTCCTACTGGACTCTTATCATCTTTGATTATGCAAGCTGCATTATCGTCAAATTTGATGTATGATCCATCTTCTCTTCTTAGACCAAATTTACTTCTAACTACAACTGCTTTAACAACTTTTCCTTTGCCAACAGTTCCGTTAGGTGTTGCTTTTTTTACTGAAGCAACTACTATATCACCGATATTTCCAGTTTTAACTTTTGACCCTCCTAGAACACGAATTACAGATAATTCTTTTGCTCCAGAGTTGTCAGCTACTTTTAAACGGCTTTCTTGTTGAATCATATTTATCCTCCTTCACTCGTTCAATTATAAAATAATTGCTTTTTCTATAACTTTTACTAAACGGAAATGTTTAGTTTTTGATAATGGTCTTGTTTCAGCTATAAGAACTTTATCTCCTTTTTTAGCTTCATTTTTTTCATCATGTGCAGTATATTTTTTTGAATATTTAACTCTCTTATGATATAATTTATCATTTTTGTAAGTTTCAACTAAAACTGTAATAGTTTTGTCGTTTACATCACTTACAACAGTTCCAACTAATTCGTGAGTTCTTTTTTCTTCCATAATTTCCTCCTATTATTTAGTTAATTCTCTTTCACGTAAGATTGTTTTCATACGTGCAACTAATTTTCTTAATTCGTTAATTCTTGAAGGTTTTTCTAAAGATCCTGTTGCTTGTTGGAAACGTAAGTTAAATAATTCTTCTTTTGATTCTTCTATTTTTGAAAGTATTTCCTCATTAGATAATTCTCTTATTTCTTTATTAGTCATTACTTTCACCACTTTCTTCTTTCTTTACAAATTTACATTTGATTGGAAGTTTATGCATAGCAAGTCTTAAAGCTTCACGAGCGATTTCTTCACTAACTCCTCCAATTTCAAACATAACTTTACCTTGTTTAACTACTGCAACCCATGCATCATGAGAACCTTTACCTTTACCTTGACGAGTTTCAAGTGGTTTTTTAGTTAATGATAAGTGTGGGAAAATATTTATCCATACTTTTCCTCCACGTTTCATATAACGAGTCATAGCAACTCTGGCTGCTTCGATTTGTCTATCAGTTATCCAAGCACCTTCCATTGCCATTAAACCATATTCACCAAAGTTAACTTTAGTATTTCCTTTTGCTTTTCCATCATAAGGAAGACGATGTACATTACGATATTTAGTTCTTTTTGGAATTACTGCCATCTTTATTACCTCCCTTATTTCTAGCAGGAAGTATTTCACCTTTACAAATCCATACTTTTACACCGATTTTACCATAAGTAGTATCTGCTTCTTTGTGAGCATAATCGATATCTGATCTTAAAGTATGACGAGGAACGCTACCTTCTGTATAACCTTCAGTACGAGCCATATCAGCTCCTCCTAAACGTCCAGATACAGCAGTTGTTATTCCTTTAGCTCCTGCTTTCATAGTATTTCTAATAGCTCTTTTTTGAGCAATTCTGAATGATACACGTCCTTCGATTTGACGTGCGATATTTTCTGCAACAAGTGCAGCATCTAAATCTGGGTTTTTAACTTCTTTGATTGAGATTTGAATATTTTCATCAACTAATTTAGTTAACTCTTTCTTTAATTTTTCTATTTCATCTCCACCATGTCCGATAACTACTCCAGGTTTAGCTGTATTTATAACAACATTAGTCTTCTTAGTGTCTCTTTCAATAAGAATACTTGAAACTGATGCGTCTTTTAGTTTCTTTTCTAGCATTTTTCTAATCTTATCATCATTTTTGATATACTTAGCATTATCTTTTCCTTTAGCATACCAAGTTGATTGCCAAGATTTGTTAACGCCTATTCTAAGTCCGACTGGACTAACTTTTTGACCCACAAGTTTTCCTCCTTTACCTTAGTTTCTTTCACTTACAACAATTGTAATATGACTTGTTCTTTTTTTAATTGGATCTACGTGACCACGAGAACCAAATTTCATTCTTTTTAATGTTTGTCCTTCATCAACATATGCTTTACTAACATATAATTTAGTTTTATCTAAACCTAAGTTGTTTTCAGCATTTGCTACTGCAGAAGTTAACACTTTTAAAGTTAATCTAGCAGCTGAACTATTGTAGTTTCTACAAATTCTATCAGCTTCTGCCACGTCTTTACCACGAACTAGATCAATTACTAGACGAGCTTTACGTGGTGGGATTCTAAGTCCCTTTGCGATTGCTCTTGCTTCCATTTTATTTCATCCTTCCTAGGTTTTTATTTTTTACCTTTTTGATCACCGTGACCACCAAATTTACGAGTAGCAACGAATTCTCCTAATTTATGTCCTACCATATCTTCAGTAACATAAACAGGAACGAATTCTTTACCGTTATGAACAGCAAATGTGTTACCTATAAATTCAGGAAATATTGTTGAACGGCGTGACCAAGTTTTTATAACTTCTTTTTTCTCAGATTCATTTACTTTTTTGACCTTTTTCATAAGACTTTCATCTACAAAAGGTCCTTTTTTTAAACTTCTAGCCATTATTTACCATCCTTTCCTATTTTTTACGGCGATGAACTATTAAGTTATCTGATTGTTTTTTACCTTTACGAGTTTTATAACCAAGCGCAGGTTTTCCCCAAGGTGTAAGAGGTCCTTTATGTCCAATTGGAGCTCTACCTTCTCCACCACCATGAGGGTGATCATTAGGGTTCATAACTGATCCACGAACTGTTGGTCTAATACCCATATGTCTTTTACGACCAGCTTTACCTAAATTTACTAATTCATGATCTTCATTTCCTACTTCACCAATAACAGCGCGGCAAACACTTAATACTTTACGAACTTCACCACTTGTTAAACGAAGTAATGCATATTTTCCTTCAAAACCAAGTATTTGAACACTTGATCCTGCAGAACGAGCAAGTTGTGCTCCTTTTCCAGGTTTTAATTCAACATTGTGAACTAATGTACCTTCTGGAATATTTGCTAGTGGTAAACAGTTACCAACTTTGATATCTGCTTTTTCTCCACTTTCAACTTTATCCCCAACTTTTAATCCTTTTGGAGCAATGATGTATGATTTTTCTCCATCAGCGTATTTAATCAAAGCTATGTTTGATGTTCTATTTGGATCATATTCTATTGAAGCTACTGTTCCAACAACACCATCTTTAATTCTTTTAAAATCGATTAAACGATATTTTCTTTTAGCTCCTCCGCCTTGATGACGAACAGTTATTTTACCTTGATTATTACGTCCACCATTTTTCTTTAATGTAACTAATAAAGATTTCTCTGGTGCTACTTTAGTTAATCCACTATTATCTAAAGTAGTCATACCACGTCTACCATTAGTTGTTGATTTATAACTTTTGATTGCCATTGTATTTCCTCCCTTAGACTAGTTTAGTTCTATTGAACTTCCTTCTTTTAATGTAACTATAGCTTTTTTCTTTCTATTAGTTAATCCAGTATAACGTCCAACTCTTTTCTTTCTTGGTCTAACGTTTATTGTATTAACTTTTTCAACCTTAACGTCGAAGATTTTTTCTACAGCTTGTTTAATTTGTGTTTTATTAGCTTTTGGATCTACACTAAAAGTAATAACGTTTCCGTTTTGACTTAAAGTTGCAGTCTTTTCAGTAATAATCGGAGCTTTTATAACGTCTCTATAATTATTCATTATACTAAAGCCTCCTCTATTTCTTTAATAGCAGATTCTTCTACTATTACTAAGTTTGCAGAAACTAAATCTAATACATTTACTTCGCTAGCTTCAAGTAATAAAACATTGTTTAAGTTACGAGTAGCTAAGATTAAATTGTCATTTAATTCTGAAACAATTATTAATGCATTTCTTTCAACTTTGAAATTACCTAAGATATTTTTCATATCTTTTGTTTTGTTTGTTTCAACATTTAATGAATCAACAATAACTAATTCTTTGTTGATAACTTTATAAGCTAAAGCAGATTTTAAAGCTAAAGCTCTTTCTTTTCTATTTTGTTTTACTTCGTAGTTTCTTGTTTGGTTACCAAACGCCCAACCACCATGATACCAATGTGGTGCTCTTGTAGAACCTTGACGAGCACGTCCAGTTCCTTTTTGTCTCCATGGTTTTCTTCCACCACCAGATACATCAGAACGTCCTTTAACACCTCTTGTTCCTTGACGAGCATTGTTTTGAGCTAATTTAATAGCATCATATAATACTGCATCGTTTGGAACTATTCCGAAAACTTCTTTATTTAATGTAATATCTTTTACTTTTTCACCATTTGTGTTTAATACATTTATTTTTGCCATATTATGTATCCTCCCTACTAATTTTCTTCCTTAGTAGCTTCAGTTGTTTCTAGAGCAACTTCTTCAACCACTGGTGTTTCTTCTACTGTTTCAGCTACAGGTTCTTCAACTTCATAAGAAACTAAGTTTTCCATTTCATTGATTTTTCCATTAGCTTTAACAGCACTCTTTATAATTACTAAACCTTTTTTAGGTCCTGGTATATTACCACTTATTAATATTACATTATTTTCAGTGTCTACAGCAACAATTTCAAGATTTTGAATAGTTACTGTAAGTGTTCCCATATGTCCGGCAAGTTTTTTACCTTTGAAAACACGCATTGGTCTCATTGTACCCATTGAACCTGGTCTTCTATGATAATGTGAACCATGTCCCATAGGTCCTCTACTTTGTCCGTGTCTTTTAATAACACCTTGGAACCCTTTACCTTTAGTAGTTCCAGTTACATCAACCACTTCTCCTGGAGTGAATATATCAGCTGATATTTCTTGTCCTAGAGTATATGAATTGATATCTACACCTTTTATTTCTCTAAAGAAGCGCTTAGGTGTAGTTTGTGCTTTTGCTGTGTGTCCAGCAGAAGCTTTAGTCGCTAACTTTTCTCTTGTATTTCCAAACCCTAATTGAATTGCTTCATAACCATCGTTTTCTTTAGTTTTGATTTGAGTAACTACATTTTTCTCAACTTCAACAACAGTTACAGGAATTAATTTACCAGATTCAGTAAATACTTGAGTCATTCCTATTTTACGACCTAAGATTCCTTTCATATTTTCTCCTCCTATTATTTAGTTATTTTGATATCTACACCACTTGGAATATCTAAATGAGCTAATGCTTCAATAGTTTCTTTAGTAGGTTCAACGATATCTACTAGTCTTTTGTGTGTTCTTCTTTCAAATTGCTCACGTGAATCTTTATATTTGTGAACAGCTCTTAAGATAGTGATTTTTTCAATTTCAGTTGGTAGTGGAACTGGTCCAACAACTGTACCACCATTTCTTTTAACTGTTTCAACGATTTTAGCGCAAGCTTTGTCCAAACTTTTGTGTTCGAACGCTTTTAATTTGATACGAATTTTTGTTTTTGACATATTTGTATCCTCCCTTCGCCTATATCGAGTATAGACTCGCTCCGTGTAAAAACCTAATAACCAGTTTATTTTGTATAACAACTTAACCTGGTGTATCAGCAACCTTACACATCAATGCACGCTATTAAACGCCACACATACAAGATTATACGTGATTTTTTCAAAAAAATCAACACTTTTTTCAACTTTTTTTTAATTTTGTTTACACAATAAAAAAGATAGCTTTTTAACTATCTTATAAAAGGAATATCATCATTTGTGTAATTTTTTAATTTGCTTCTTAATTTTCTAATAGCTTTAATTTCTATTTGTCTAACTCTTTCTCTAGTTACTTTAAAAATATCTCCCACTTCTTCAAGGGTTCTTTCTCTTCCATCTAACATTCCATATCTTAAAATTAAGACAGTATACTCTCTATACGTCAAAGCGTCTCTCATAATTTGTTTAATATTTTTCATAACAAGTTTATTTGTTATTTTTTCTTCAATATTTTCATTTGAAGGAATAAAACTCATTAATTCACTATCATCTTCTTCACCTATAGAAACATTTAAGCTTACTATAGGTTCCTTTATCATCAACAATTCTTCCAATAACTTAACATCCATATGTAATGCATTTGCACACTCTTCATTTGTAGGTTCAATCCCAAATTCTTTTATATGAGTTTCTATATATTTTTTAACTTTTTTTATTTCTTCATGTCTATGAATCGGTATTCTTATTGCTCTTTGCTTTTCTGACATTTCTCTTTCTATAGATTGCCTAATCCACCATGTGGCATATGTTGAAAATTTATATCCTTTTGTTTCATCAAACTTTTCAACTGCCTTAACCAACCCCAAATTACCTTCCTGCACTACATCTAAATAAGAAAATATTGTATTAAATGCATTTATTCTATTATTATACCTTTTTGCATAGCTGGCTACAAGTTTTAAATTACATTTGATAATCCAGTCTCTAGCTTCTAAATCACCTATTTTGTATTTTTTAAACAAATTAAACTCTTCTTCTTTAGATAGTACCGGATATTTTCCAATTTCATTTAAATATTGTTTTACTTCATCTTGTATATATTTTTTATCAAAGTCAGTCAATTTAATTATTTCATCTACTTCTTTATCTGTCAATGTTTCTCTGAATTCTATTATTACACCCTTATCAGACAAAGTTTTCAAAAGTTCATCATATTCTTTTTCTTGTATTTTAATTTTTTCTATATCCTCTATACTCAATCTATTATTATTTGATTCTGCTTTCTTCAATAACATATCTAAATAATACATACAAATCACCAAACTTCCGTCAAAAAATCATTTGTTCGAATATGATACCATTACTATTAGAATTTGTCAAACAAAAAAAGATAGAAATATCTATCTTATTTAACGAATGGTATTAAAGCCATATGTCTAGCATATTTAACTTGTGTAGCTATATGTCTTTGATGTTTAGCACAAGCTCCTGTAATTCTTCTTGGTAAAATTTTACCTTTATCTTGGCTAACACATTTTTTAATTACATCTACATTTTTGTAATCAACATCTTTACCAGCACACATTTGACATATTTTTTTCTTTTTTCTATAAAATTCTGCCATTATTATTCCTCCTATTATTCTAGGAAGTTATCATCTATTGAAACACTATCTCCAAATTCAGCAAACGGATCATTTTCAACATTTACTTCTGGAGCTTTATTACTGTCTTGGTAATCATAAGGTGTTGGCTCATAGTTGTTTGAACTACTTGATTGTTCTCTAGCAGCTTTGCTTTCAACAAATTCAAAATTGTCTAAAGCAACATCAACAGTATATCTCTTGTTTCCATCTTTATCATCGTAACTTCCAGTTTGTAATCTACCCTCTAGGGCAATTAAATTTCCTTTATCAAAATATCTTGATATTGTTTCTGCTTGTTTACGCCATGCAACTACATTTATAAAATCAGCATCTCTTTTTCCATCAGCATTTGTAAAATTTCTATTTACCGCAACACTAAATCTTGTATATGCTGTATTTTGTGGTGTATAACGTAATTCTGGTTTAGCAGTTAATCTTCCTACTAATACTACCTTATTCATAGATTCACCTCTTAGTCTTCCTTATTAATTATTATATGTCTAATAATATCGTTACTAATTAAAGCTAAACGATCAAATTCTTTAACAGCTTTGTCGTCACCAGCTTCAATGTTAACTACGAAGTAATATCCACTTTTGTAAGTATTATTTCCTACTTTGATTTCATAAGCTAATGTTTTTTGTCCCCAAGCGTCAACACTTGTAACCTTAGCTCCATTAGTTTCTAATGTTTTTTGGAAGTTAGATGCAACTTTTTTTATTTCATCTTCTCCTAATGTAGGTCTTACAACGAACATAATTTCATAATTTCTCATTCTTACACCTCCTTATGGTCTTTGGCTCTTTCGAGCAAGGAGTAAATTTCTTCACTCGACATAGATTATAACAAACTTTTTTTAGTTTGTAAACCTTATTTTAATTATATTTTTTAAATTTATTTTTCATACATAATATTGATTTTTCTATTCATATTAATATTGGTGAATATTATGTATTATTTAAATTATTTTTTTTTAATGTCTATATTTGGGCATTTTATAGAATCTTTTTTTTATAGCAGCGGTGATAGTGGCATTCTTTTAGGATATTGGACTCCTATATATGGAATTGGTACTGTCATTATTTTATTAATAAACAAATGGGTTAGTAAATTTAAAACTAATAAATGGATAAAAATTTTATTATTATTTGTTCTTAGTGCGATTATTTTAGCTCTTATAGAGTCATTAGGTGGATATTTAATTAAATGGATATTTGATAAAGAACTTTGGGATTATTCTAACCATAAATTTAATATAGGAAATTATACATCTTTAGAAATGTCTCTTATATGGGGATTAAGTAGTCTATTGCTTATTTATTTTATTAAAACTCTAATAGATAAATTTATAAATAAAATTCCTAAATTTCTGACTTATATATTATCATTTTTGTTCATTATTGACTGCATAGCAACTATATTTATTAAAGTGTTATAAGCGTGTTGGTGGCTGTTTAGCCAATAGTTAACAGACCTTTATAAAAGATAAAATAATATTATGGAGGAGTACTATGGAGAAGGTTTCAAAGATAAAGATAGAAAAAGGGTTTTATTTATTTAAACTAAGAAACATCTTAAATGAAAGAAACATAAGTATTAATAAAATTATGAAGGATACTAACACCGATTTTAAAGTTTTAAAAAGAATTATGTCTGGAGATTTAGTTAAAATAGATATATTTGTTTTAGCTAGAATATGCGATTATCTAAACTGCTCTATTGAAGATATTGTTGAATATAGGCATAATCCTAACAAAAAATAAAAGCACGAAAGTGCTTTTATTATACATTAAATCTAAAGTAACAGATGTCTCCATCTTGCATTATATATTCTTTACCTTCAAGTCTCATACGCCCTGCTTCTTTTACTGCTTTTTCACTACCTTGAGCTTTTAAATCTTCATAACTCATTATTTCTGCTTTTATGAAACCTCTTTCAAAATCTGTATGTATAATTCCTGCACACTGAGGTGCTTTCATACCATTTTTAAATGTCCAAGCTCTACATTCATCCTCTCCTGCAGTAAAGAATGTTTTAAGACCAAGTAATGTATATGATGCTTTAATAAGAGTATCTATACCGCTTTCACTAACACCTAATTCACTTAAGAATGTATTTTTTTCTTCTTTACTCATATCACAAAGATCAGATTCTACTTTAGCACATATAGTAACTACTTCAGCATTATCTTTTTTAGCATATTCTTTTACTACTTCTATATATTTGTTATCTCCCATAAGTAAATCATCTTCTGACACATTAGTAACATATATAATAGGTTTACTAGTAAGTAAATTAAACGGTTTTATATATAATTTTTCTTCATCAGTAAGTTCTATTCTTCTTATTGGAATATTTTGTTCTAAAGTTTCTTTTAACTTAGTAAGTATAGCTGCTTCTTTTTGTACTTCTTTATCTTTAGATAGACTTGCCTTCTTACCTATTTTATTAAATCTATTTTCTACTACTTCAAGATCTGCAAGTATTAATTCTACTTCTATTATTTCTATATCTCTTATTGGATCGACATCATTCTCTACATGAATTATATCTCCATTTTCGAAACATCTAACTACTTCACATATAGCATCCACTTCTCTTATATGAGATAAAAATTTATTACCTAAGCCTTCTCCATTTGATGCACCTTTAACAAGGCCAGCTATATCTGTAAACTCAAATGTAGTTGGAACTAAACTTTTCGGTTTATATAAATCATTCAAATAATCCAATCTTTCATCGGGTACAACTACTACTCCTACATTTGGATCTATTGTAGCAAATGGATAATTAGCAGCTAATATATTCTTTTTTGTTATTGCATTAAATAATGTACTCTTACCTACATTAGGTAATCCTACTATTCCCGCTGTCAAACTCATACTATCGCCTCTTTCTTTATTAGTTTACTATAATTTAACTTAAAATACAAGAACTAATGCCTATATAGTAGAGTAATATTTTTAAAAAATCGTTATATAAATAAAAAGCAGTGCTACTTTACACTGTTTTTTATTTCCCTTTTATTCTAATAATAGAACTACTCAATAATATCCTCTACGATATTACATTTTAATTATAAATGAGTATTTTTATGAGGTCAATTAGTTATATAAAGTTTCCGAGAAAAAATTATTTTAGAGTGTAAAGAAATGTAAAAAGCAAGTCATTTTGATATGAACTTGCCTTTCTTTTTATAAAGTTATACTTGTATTTATTCCCATAGGTAATCCTATTAAATACCACCCAAATATTATAACTATCCATACAAGTGACAATATAAGCACTACCGGCATTATCTTTTTCATTGTACTTATTATACTTGTATTTGAATCTTTATCATATTTATACATAAATCCTATTGTTATTATTAAATATATATATATTGGTGAAAATAATTTACCTATAGAATCAGCAGCTAAGAAAATCATTTGTGTGAACGAAGGAGATATATTAGCTCTCATAAGTAATGGTACATATATAGGAGCTATTATATTCCACTTAGCTATCGAACTTGGAATAAATATTGATATTAATACTATTGATAAGAAAGCTACTACAATAAGTATTAATCCTGTTAAATTACTTGTTCCTATAAAGTCTACTATATTAGTAGCAATCACTGTAGTTATATTTGTCCAATCTATTATTTCATATAATATTGAAGAAAAAAATATCAATACTAATACATAGCCTGTTCCTTCAAATGATTTAGTTAATGCATTACTGTAATCCCCACTATTTTTTATATTTCTAGATACAGTACCATATATAAATCCACACACCATTAATATTCCTATTATTAAGAACATCAATCCTTGACTAAGTGGTGAAGATGCCCCAAATAATTTTCCTATATATGTTGGTTCAGTCATATCAAGCAATAAGCCTGACTTTGGTAAACCTGGAATTAAGCAATATACAAATAGTATCATCATTAATATAAAAGCTATTAAAGTGATTCTACTTGCTTTTTTAGATATATTTAAATTATCTGTTTGTTCATTCCTAGGATATTTTTTAGCAAACATTTCTAATACTATTGTTCCTACCATTGTTAGAGCTACTGTTGAAACAAGCATTATAAATATGTTTGATAATAATTCATAATTATAATTTTCTGTTATACTTTGAGCCGCTAATTCAGTTATATCACCTAACTGATATGCTTCATAATTATAAATTACTCCAGTTCCATAACCTATTGTTATAGCTATAAACATAGTGAGTACACCTAAACTAGAACTTCTTCCTATATATTTATATAATATTCCAGCAAGGGGTAATAAAAGTGCATAACTATAATCACCTATTATTGTAGATATTATTCCAACAAACATAACAAGCATTGTTACGTATTTTGGTTTGATTTTTTTTAATGGAATAAATATTTGTTTTAATAGTCCACTAGCTTCTAAAATCGATACAGCTATTAGTGATAATATTACTAATACCAACGGTTCAAGTGTTTGAAAATTTACTAGAGAATTATCTAACATGTGACTAATACCTGCACTACTAAATATGTTTTTTACAACTACTAAAGTTGTTTCAAATGTTCCTGCTTCAGTTATATATCCACTAGCTCCTAACAGTTTTAGGACAAAACTCAATACCACAACTATCGAAGCTAAAAGAAGTATCTCTACAACAGGGCCAATATTTCTTTTTTTTCTTTTCACAAAAAATCCTCCTAATACTTTATGATTTTCTTTAATTTCTTATTAAAATCTATTCTAGGTATCATTATGGATCTTCCACATTTTATACATTTTATTTTTATATCTGCTCCTAAACGAGTTATTTCCCACTCGTTAGATCCACAAGGATGATCTTTTTTCATTGTAACAATGCTGCCAATTTTATATTCTTTATCCATCATGTACCACCACCTTAAGGCATTTTTATATCGTTTTTATTTAATGTTAGAACTATTTCTCTTTTTAATTCATTTTCTAATTTAAATTGATCTGAGAAATTTGATAAAGCAACTATTCTAAATTTTATACTGCCTTTTAATATTTCATTTATTCCTGAACAAAATATTTTTTTTAATTTATATTCTTCTTTTAGTCTTAAACATAACTCATCTAGAATTTTTTTTACTTCATCGACATTACAAGTATTTACTACTTCGACATCTACTACTAAATTAACATTCTCTAAACTATAATTTATTATCTCAGTAATATTTCTGTTATATATTATTTTTACTTCTCCTGTATATGATTTCAACCTAGTTGTTCTCAAACTTGAAGGCATAACTTGTCCTTTGAAATTATTAATACTTACCCAATCACCTATAGAAAATTGTCTTTCAAATATAATCGTCATACCTACAATAAAATCCTTCAGCATATCTTGTAAGGCAAGTCCTGTTATAAGTCCAACTATACCAAACGAAGCTATTAATGATTTTGTATCTACTCCATATATTTCTAAAATTACAAGAGTACCTAATATTACAATTACAACTATAGCTATGTTGTTAATTAAATTTAATAATGTTTTTTGTCTACGTTCATTATTTTTATTTAGTTTTTTCTCAATCTTATTTAAAATAGTTTTAACTAACAAATATATTAATATGCATACTAAAACCACTATAATAGGACCTATTGTCTCTTTTTTTAGTAATTCATTCATACTATTCTCTTACATTTAAAACTTCTAATATTCTGTTTAAATCAGCAACATTAGTAAATGTTATCTCTATTTTTTTATCTTTAATTTTTACTTTTGTATCTAATTTTTCTATTAATAATTCTTCAACATATTTATAGTCATTATTTACTGGTTTAGTATGTCTTTCTATTTTTATCTTTTTATTTTGAGTTTCTGCTTCTTGTTCTAATTCTCTTACAGGAATTTTTCTATTTACTATTTCATGTGCCATTTCAATAATCTTTTGATTATCTTCTAATTTACTCAAAACACGCGCATGTCCCATACTGATTTTGTTGTTAGCAACCATTTCTTGAACTTCTTTTGGAAGTCTCAAAAGCCCTAATATATTTGTAATATGGCTTCTGCTTTTACCAACTTTTTTAGAAAGTTCTTCTTGTGTTAAAGAAAGTTTTTCTATCATTGATTTATAAGCAATTGCTTCTTCTATGGCACTTAAATTTTCTCTTTGTAAGTTTTCAAGTAATGCTATCTCCATCATTTGTTCATCATTTAAGTTACGGATTATTGCAGGTATCTTTTCTAAACCTGCCATACGAGAAGCTCTAACTCTTCTTTCTCCTGCGATTATTTCATAACCTTTTATACTTTTCTTAACTATAATTGGTTGAAAAACTCCGTGTTCTTTTATTGATTCTGCTAAATCACTCAAAGCTTCATCATTAAAAACTTTTCTTGGTTGGTATGGATTAGCTCTTAATTCATTTAAATTTATATCTATAATTTCCTCATTTGTTGCAGTTTCATAAACTGTTTTTTCAAAACTATTTAAATCTAAATTTTCATTATTGAATAATTGTTCTAAACCTTTACCAAGTGCTCTTTTCTTAGTTTCCATTTCTTTCAATCACCTCTTTGGCTAAATTTATATAAGCTTCAGTCCCTCTACTTCTAGGATCATATGCATGTATTGGTTTTCCATGACTTGGAGCTTCTGAAAGTCTTACAAGTCTTGGAATTATAGTATCATACACTTTTTCTTTAAAGTAACTTTTAATTTCTTCTACTACTTCAAGACCTAGATTAGTACGATTATCTAACATTGTTAGTAATACTCCTTCTATATCTAAACTAGGATTTAATTTCTTTTGAGCTATCATAATAGAATTTAATAACTGCATAATTCCTTCAAGTGCGAAAAATTCACATTGTACTGGAATTATTACAGAATTTGAAGCAGCAAGTGCATTAGTAGTAATAAGTCCAAGTGAAGGCGGACAATCTAGTATTATGTAATCAAATACTTCTTTAATCTCACCTAAATATTTTTTTAATTGTAATTGTGGAACAAATTCTGGATTATTTCTTGCCATATCCATAAGTTCCATATCTACACCAGCTAGATTTATTGATGCAGGAATTACATATAAATTTTTAAATCTTGTTTTAGCTACTACTCTTTTTACATCTGCTCTATCTACTAAAAGTTCATAAATACTACTTTCCAAATCACCTTTATTTACTCCAACTCCTGTAGTACTATTTCCTTGAGGATCTAAGTCTACAAGTAAAGTTTTTTTACCTAAAAGTCCTAGGGAAGCCGCTAAATTTATACTAGAGGTAGTTTTACCTACTCCACCTTTTTGATTAACGAATGCTATTATCTTTCCCATTTTTTCACCTTTTCTCATTTTTCTTTTATATTTATATATAAATAGTTTAACACATTTTCTTAAATAAATCTATCTTTTGATATAATTAAAAATTATTTTTCATAGTATTAATTAGGTGATTATTTGAAAAAGGTTTTAATTTTATTTGGCGGAAACTCTTATGAACACGAAGTTTCTTGTAAATCAGTTAATTTTGTTATTGATAATATAGATGAAAATATTTTTGATTATAAATTGGTTGGAATTGATTTTGATAATACCTGGTACGAAATAAAAGAAAAATGTATTATTGACAATAATTGGAAAAATAACTCAACAAAAAAAGTACATAATATTATTGAATATATTAAAAGTTTTGATATTGTATTCCCCTTAATACATGGTAATACAGGAGAAGATGGCAAACTTCAAAGTTTATTTGAATTATGTGAAGTTAAGTATGTAGGATGTGATTCCTATAGTAGTTTAGTGTGTTATGACAAATTATTAACTAAATTAATATTAGAAAAATATTCAATTCCTCAAGTTCCTTATACCATTTATAATAATGATATTAATTTTAATGATTTAGAGTATCCAGTGATTATTAAACCCTGTAAATGTGGTTCTTCCATTGGTATAAGTGTAGCTAATAATAAAAATGAAATGAAAAAAGCTATTAAATTAGCTTTAAAATATGATAAAAATATCATCATCGAAAAATTTATAAAGAACAACAGAGAGTTAGAATGTGCGATATTAGATACCAAAAAATTAATTATTTCTGATATTGGTGAAATTAGTAATGACGGAACTTGGTATGATTATGATTCTAAATATACTTTAAAAAAAGATACTTTTATTTCTGACATAGATGATAAATTAAAATTAGAAATACAAACATATTGTAAAAAAATTTTTAAAATTTTAGGATGCAAGGATTTGAGTAGAATTGACTTTTTATATGATACAGATAACAAAAGGTTATATTTTAATGAAATCAACACAATGCCTGGGTTTACAGAAATAAGTATGTATCCAAAACTTATTAAAAATTCAGGCATAGATTTTAAAAAATTAATATTATGGTTACTCGACCAATAGACTATATGTCTATAAAATAAAACGTAAAACTATGAGAAAATTAGGTTGGTGATATATATGGCAGTAAAAAAGCAATCTGATATTTATAACATTATTGGAAAGAATATCAAAAAGTATAGAAAGAAAAAAGGTCTTAAACAAAGAGAACTAGCTGAAGCACTATATTTAAGTGACAGTTTTATAGCAAAACTAGAGTCAATTACTCACCAAACAATTTCAATAGATACTCTAGAAGATATTGCTAATGTACTTGATTGTGATATTAGAGATTTCTTTGATAGAGATGTTATGGAAGATAGCAAGAAATAATTCTTGTTATTTTTTTATAGAAAAAGATATAGTGTAAAACATCACTATATCTTTTTTGCATCTTGTTTTTTTCTCATTTCAGTATTTAATATTTTCTTTCTCATTCTGTAACTTACCGGAGTTACTTCTACAAGTTCATCATCATTTATATAATCTAAACAAATCTCTAAACTCATAGTTCTTGGTCTTTTTAATACTACTGTATGATCTTTACTAGATGAACGAGTATTTGTTAAGTTTTTACCTTTAACTACATTTACTGCAAGGTCGTTATCATGGTTATTTTCACCAACTATCATACCTTCATAAACGTCTGTTCCAGGTTCAATAAACATAATTCCTCTATCTTCAAGATTTCCTAATGAATAAGCGGTTGCTTTTCCATTTTCCATAGAAACTAAAACACCATTTTTACGAGAACCTACTGTAGAGCCAGCTTCTTTTCTATACTCTTTATAAGTATGATTTAAGATACCATATCCTTTAGTCATTGTCATAAATTCAGTTGAAAAACCAATTAATCCTCTAGTCGGAACTGTGTAATGAAGTTTAACTTGATTTTCTGAGCTTGTCATATTTTCCATTACACCTTCACGGTTACCAAGTGCTTCTATAACTGAACCTACAAATTCTTCTGGAACATCTATTTGAACATCTTCAAATGGTTCACATATTTCTCCATCTATCTCTTTTTTTATTATTGCTGGTTTAGATACTTGAAGTTCAAATCCTTCTCTTCTCATATTTTCTATTAATATTGAAAGGTGTAACTCACCACGTCCTGATACTATAAATGATTCCCCATCATTTGGAACAGGTGCAACTTTTAAAGATACGTCTCTTTCAGTTTCTTTAAGTAATCTTTCTTCTATTTTTCTAGCAGTTACTATTTTACCTTCTCTACCACAGAATGGTGAAGTATTAACTCCAAATGTCATTTGAAGTGTTGGCTCATCTATTCTTAGGAGTGGTAGTGGATCTTCTAACCCTATTTCACATACTGTTTCACCTACTGAAATATCAGGAAGTCCTGCTATAGCTATAATATCGCCTGCATGAGCTTCTTCTATTTCAACTCTTTTAAGTCCTAAGAAACCATACATTTTGGCTATTCTAAATTGTTTAATACTTCCATCTACTCTACAGCACGATACCATTTGATTTACTTTGATGCTGCCTCTTTTTACAAGTCCTATACCAATTCTTCCTACGAAATCATTATAGTCCAGTAAAGCTGGTTGGAATTGTAATGAACCTTCTTCATTTTTTGGAGCTGGAATATTTTCTATAATCATATCAAGTACTTTAGTCATATCTGGCTCTTGTGTACTTAAATCATCAGAAAAGCTTGATGTACCATTAATAGCTGAAACATAAACTATTGGGAAATCTAAATCATCAATATCCGCACCTAATTCAATAAATAAATCCATTACTTCATCTATTACTTCTTTAGGTCTAGCTGATTCTTTATCTATTTTGTTTACTACTACTATTGGTTTAACTCCTGCATCTAGCGCTTTTTTAAGAACAAATCTAGTTTGTGGCATTGTTCCTTCATAAGCATCTACAACAAGTAATACACCATCAACCATATTAACTATTCTTTCTACTTCTCCACCAAAATCAGCATGACCTGGAGTATCTAGAATATTAATTCTATAGTCTTTATAGTTAATAGCAGTTGTTTTAGCAAGTATTGTAATTCCTCTTTCTTTTTCTATATCATTAGAATCCATTACTCTTTCTTGAACTTCTTCATTATCTCTAAATGTACCACTTGCTTGTAATAATTTATCTACAAGTGTTGTTTTACCATGGTCTACGTGAGCTATGATTGCTATATTTCTTTTTTTCATTTTATACACTTCCTTCGAAACACGTTTACCATTATAGCACATTCTCATAAAAAATCAAATTCTTTATATAAAAAAACTAAATTAATCAACAATTTAGTTTATGAATTATTATCTTACTTTTATATTTTGATCTTCTACAAAACGATAAGTATCTTAAAAATCTCTTTTTGAAATTCCATACATATCATCTACATTAGTAATAATTATATTTGTAAATACAGTTTAAGATCAAAAATATTTTTTTCTTAAAAATTTACAAAAAACTGTATATAGTTTTTTTATTTCATTGTATAATTATATTAGGTGATTATGTGAAAAAAATATTTTTAACTTTATTTTTATTTTTTATTGGAATAATTGGGGTAAGTGCAAAAACTATAGAAGTTGAATTTAGTGAATGCGTTGATGGGGATACAGCTAAATTTATTTATAAAGATGAAGAAATAACTGCTAGATTTTTAGCCATTGATACTCCTGAAACAGTACATCCAACTAAAGATGTAGAAGAATTTGGTAAAGAAGCAAGTGATTATACTTGTAATAAAATTAAAAATGCAGAGGAAATTAAGCTAGAATATGACGAAGATTCTGATGAAACTGATAAATATGATAGACATTTAGTTTGGGTATTTGTTGATGGGCAGTTACTTCAAAAGAAGTTAATTAGTAAAGGGTATGCGAGTGTCGCTTATCTTTATGGAGATTATAAATATACAGAAGAATTAGAAATTACTGAACAAGAAGCTGAGGATAATAAGCTAGGTATTTGGTCTTTAGAAGATACAACAGAAGAAACTGAAGAAAAAGATGCTGAAGAAGAAACTCAGACAGAATTAGAAAAAGAAGACTCTGTAAAGACCGTTAATGATTATAAAGAATTAATTATACTAATTGGTATTATTGTAATGTTATGTTTATTTAGTACTAAAGCAAGAAAAAAGGTAAAAAATAAAGCAAAAAAAGAATTAATTAAAGAACTAAAAAAGAGGTTTAAATAGCCTCTTTATTTTATTATGTGAGTTAGTATATAATCCATTGTTATTTTGATATCAGGAAAACAATCTATATCTTCTAGTTCTTCTCTAGAAAACCATCCAATATCAAAGCTTTCTTCTTTATTTAATTGTTCTTTTTCATCATCATTAGGTACAGCTGCATATATTATGTCTACATGCATATGCATCTCTCCATCTGACATGGTTCTTCTATTTTTTTGAATTCCTAAAGGTCTGATAAAATCCTCTTCTCTTGGAAATCTTTCTCCAAGTAATCTAACTCTTAAACCAGTTTCTTCATAGACTTCTCTTAATGCTGCTTCTTCTGGAGTTTCATCATCTTCTATGTGCCCTCCAGGTTGAGTCCACTTTCTATTTTTTTTATGTTTTATTAATAATATCTTTTTTGTATATGGATCTATCACAAATGCTGATGCACAAAAATGTCTTTTCATAGTATCACGTATAATCTAATTATGGTCTAAATGACCTATAAATAGATCCCTTTCTATTTATATTTTATAACTCATATGAGTTATAATATTTAAGCACTGTGGATTTGTATCTATAACATTACAGCTTGACTGGTCTAGGTGACA
>JAFTRC010000059.1 GCA_017462455.1 Bacilli bacterium
AGTATGAGTCATTTAATCAGATCCTTTCAATGTTTTTTGTCCAATCACATTGTATCATAAAGTTTCTGAAATGACTCATTTTTTATAAAATTAAAAATAGTGTCAATTTTATTCACCAACACTATTTATTATAGAACCAAATAAGGGAAGTTATTCTCTTTTTTTTATTTTTAAATTAAAATTTCGTTTCTAAAATCTATTCTAATACTATTTTTTAAAAACATAACTTGTTTTTTTGGTAAAATGATATTATAAGAAATAAAGGAGGAAGTTATGAAAAAGAATATTTTAATTACAATATTAGTAATTATAGTGTTTTGTTTAGGTGGATATTTGGTTTATGATAAATTATCATTAAATAGTAATGATAATAACAATAATAATGATATTATACAAAATGAAGATAAAGTGCAAAGTGAAGAAAAAAATGATGTATATGGGTATGCTATTATGGAATGGCTTCCTGGAGATGGTACTTCTAATGAATATTATAGAATAGTGGAACTTCATAAAAATAGTAATGATAAAACGTTAGCTTCTTACGATGTAACACATAAAAATTCAATAAATAAAGTTAATAGTATTGAAAATTTAAAAATTGTGAAAGATAAATTATATTATAAGATAAATTATAATGCAGATATGAATGGAATTTCTACATATAGTAGTATAATGTATATTGATTTAAATGATAGTAATAAACAAGTAAATGAACTTATAAGTTGGAAACCGGAAAATTTAGATGACTCAAGAAAAATTCAAACATTTGAAGCAAGTGAAGATTATATTTATTTTTGTACTATAAATGAAACATTAGAAGGCATTAGTTATTATAGATTTGATATAAATAATAAAAAAATTGAAACAAGTACTAAAGATGAATTTTATTCTGTAGAAGAAAATAATAACCCACTTGAAGATAAGATATATATTGATGGTAAAGAAGTGGTTATTAATGAAAATGCAACAGAATTAATATATGATGGTAAAGTTGTTTATATATCACAAAATATGATAAGATTATATTATTCATTTAATAATGAAATTATTTTTGAAGAAATGAGTGACTGTCATAGTTTTGGATGTGATACAATAAAATTTTATAAATACGAGCCTGTTACAGAAACGATTACTGAAATGAATAGACAAAGTGACCCTATATATTTTATAAAAGCAATTTACAATTAAAAAACTTGAAGAAAATAAAAAAATATGATATTATGTATTTAGTGAAGGAAACTTCATATAATAAGAAAGGAACACTTAATATTGCCTGTTGAGTGTGCCTATATATTTATAGTTCACCTAACAAGAGTTAGGTGATTTCTTTTATATTAATATTACAAAAAGTAATACTATAAGTAAAAGAATGATAAGTAGTAAAGTAGAGATTAAAAAATCTTTTTTACCCATAATATCACCTCCAAACTTTAACAGAATGAAGGCTCACCCAACTATTAAATGTTCCAATGACATTATACTAAATATATACACTGTTAATCAATAAAATTCTTATAGTTTTTAAAACTTATTTTTGTATTTACACCGTATATTATAGATTAATTTATATATATTTGATATACTAATAATGGTGATTATATGAAAGCTTTAATAACAGGAGCAAGTAGCGGTATTGGAAGAGATATAGCACGTATTCTAAGTAATAAAGGATATGATTTAATATTAGTTGCTCGTAGTCAAAAAGAATTAGAAAAATTAAAAATTGAGTTAAAAACTAATGTAGAAATTATAGCTATGGATTTAAGTAGTGTTGATAACTGTAAAAATTTATATGAACAAGTAAAAGATAAAAATATAGATGTACTTATAAATAATGCAGGATTTGGTACTATAGGATCGTTTAGAAAAACTGATATGGATAAAGAATTAAATATGATAGATTTAAATATAAAAGCAGTACATATATTAACTAAATTATTTTTGAAAGATTTTGTTAAAAAAGATAGTGGATATATATTAAATGTATCAAGTGCTTCTGCTTTTCAACCTGGACCTTTAATGGCAACATATTATTCAACTAAGTGTTATGTATATCATTTAACTCTTGCCATATATGAAGAATTAAGAAGAATGAATAGCAATGTTAAAATTAGTTGTTTATGTCCTGGACCAGTTAATACTAACTTTAACAAAGTTGCTAATTGTGAATTCACAATGGATGCTTTAAGTAGTGAATACGTAGCTCGTTATGCAATAGATAAAATGTTTAAAAATAAATTATTAATAATACCTGGATTTACAATAAAACTAGTTTATATATTTGGTAGATTTGTACCAAATAAATTAAAACTAAGAATGACTTATAATATTCAGCACAGGAAAACTAAATAAAAATTCATATACTAAAGTGTATATGTTTTTTTGTGAGGTGAAGTATGGATAATATAAAAGGATTAATTGGTAATACACCATTAATAAAAATAAGATATAAGTATAAAGGTATTGAAAATTATATTTATACAAAGTTAGAATATTATAATTTAACTGGTAGTATAAAAGATAGGATAGTTTATTATATATTAGATAAGGCTATAGAAGAAGGCAAATTAATAGATAATATGCCTTTAATAGAAGCAACAAGTGGGAATACGGGGATATCTTTAAGCGCATTAGGAGCTTATTTAAATCATCCTGTATATATTTTTATGCCTGATTGGGTAAGTAAAGAAAGATTAGATTTAATGAAATTATATGGTGCTAATGTAATACTTGTATCAAAAGAAGATGGAGGATTTAAAACTTGTGTAGAACTTGCTAAAGAGTTTTCTGTTAAACATAATGGATTTTTACTTAATCAATTTAGTAATAATTACAATGTAGAAGCTCATTATAAAAATACCGCTAAAGAAATAATAGATAAATTAAATGTAGATTGTTTTGTGTCTGGAATAGGTACTGGTGGTACTTTAATAGGAATAGGTAAAAAATTAAAAGAAGTATATAATACAGATATTTATGCACTTGAACCAGATACTATGTCAATAATAAAAACAGGTAATATATCTAGTCATAAAATAGAAGGTATAGGTGATGATTTTATACCAGATATAGTAGATTTAAACTTAATAAAAGATATAATACTTGTGAGTGATATGGATGCTATAAATATGAGTAAAAAGCTATCTAAGGAACTTGGTATAGGTGTAGGTATATCTAGTGGTGCTAATATGATTGCTAGTATTCTATTAAAAGAAATGGGATATAAAAATGTTGTAACAGTATTTCCTGATGATAATAAAAAATATCTTAGTACAGATTTAACTAAAGATATAGAGTTAAAAGATGATAATATTTCTAGTAAAGTAGCGTTATTAGGATATGAAGTAATTTAATAACAAAATTTATTTTGACTTTGTTCTTTGATAAAAAAATAGAATCACACAATATTTCATTACAAAATCTAGAAAAATGCGTCCAACAACTTGAAATAAATCCGTTTTTTAAAATTGTTAAAATTCAAAAAAAGTTAACAAAAGAAAAAAATAAAATAAAATAGCTTGATTTTTATATGTTTTTTTTGTAATATAAAATTGTAAGAGTTAATGATAATCTGAAAGTAATTTAGTTTTATGACTATGCGTAAATTGAACAAAAAGAAAGGGATGATTCTTAACATGAATAAGGAAAACATATTGAGTAAAATAAGTGAATTGGAAAGTAGAAATATAGTAATTAGAAATTATTTAGAGTCATTAAGCATAATATACCAAATAATATTAAAATCTGAAAATAATAAATATTTGAAAAGTCAATTAAAAAATTTTACAAATAATTTATTAAATAAGCGAAATGTAGATAAATATAGTAAAGTTTCTGAAAAAAATTTAGCAAAATTAATAAATAAAAACGGCTCATTAACATTTTCAGGAAAAATATCTGAAATGGTAAATATATTAGATTCTCAAGGGCTAAAAGCATACAAAGATAATATCTTAAAACTTTTAGATAGTGGAAGAACTAGACCGTTATCATTTGAAGAATTAATAAAAAAAATAGAACAAGAATATATCAAATATTTTAATGAATTAGAGAAAAATAAGAATGAAATAGAAAATTTAAATAAGAGAGTAAATACTGAATCAGAAATTGAAAAAAATATAGAAGAAGAACAACAAGAAAATAAAGAATCAAAATATGAGCTTATTAATGGAAAAAATTATAATGAATATTTTGATTTATTATTAGAGAAGCCGGAAAAAATTAATTATGATACTATAGAAAAATTATATGCTCTTGCAGGTGATTTATTGAGTTTAATGGCTAGTGATCAATATGTATTGGGTGTTACATCAAGTGATAAGTCATATAAAGGTAAAGAAGTACCTAGTTTATATAAATGGGAATTAGCGCAATCTCAAAATGTAGATAAAATTTTTAATAATTTTAAAGTACAAAATTTAGAAGAATTGCTTAATAAATATGAAAAAGTTAGAGAACATTATTTTAAGGCTTATAGTAAATTAAGTGCAAATAAAAAATCAATGTATTATGCTCAAGAGTTAAAATCTGCAAAAAGGATATCAGCAACTTCATCATTATCTAATGTAGGATTCAATGTTTTGCTGGAAAATAATTTTGCATTTCCTCCATCTAAGGAAGAACTAGTAAAATTAATAAATCAAAGAATTATGCATTCAAATAGTTATAATAAATTTTGTCAAGGAGATAACAAATATACCAATAATGCAAAATATACAACTTCAGAATTATTTGAAAGAGGGGTAAAGTATTATAATAATTTAACAAAAAATATGACATTAGAAGAGATTATAAAACTTTATGAGAGAATTAAATATACAATAAATATGTATGAACATAATTCTGAAGATATTCAATATTCGACACAAGAGAAAAAAGATTTTTGGTATAAAGCTAAGGAAGCTAAATTAGGACAAATTCAAAAAATATTTTGTCAAGTTATTTATGAAAAATTAGGTATGAAATTTTTAGATAAAAAACAATATGATACTGCAATTTTAGAAATCTCTAGAAAATATTTAAAAGAAAATTTGAAATTTTCTATATATGGTTATGATAAAGTTAGTGAAGAGCAAAACAGAAAAAGATATAATACTATATATAAAGAATATATTAGATATAGAGCGCAACTAGTAATAGATAAGAAAAAATCCCATATGAGTTTTCAAGAATTTGTAGAACAAAGATATGGATTAAAAGATGTAAATGTATCTGATTTAGTAAATTTAGAGCAAGATATAAATGAAGAAATAAAAGGAATGAAAAAATAATGAATCAAATAGAAGCAAAAAGAAATAAATTGAATTTAGAAATAAGAAGTTTATTAGCTATAATAGATATGATAGATGGATTAAAAGAAAGTTATCCTGACTATAAAGAGAATACTTTAACAGAAGAACAATATTTAGAAGAACAAATTAAATTAATTGAAGAAGCCAAAACAAGATTGATTAACGTATTTAAGGATTAATAAAATACATCTTAAGTGTTTGAAAACTATTGACATTACTTAATGTTTATGTTAATATTTAGTTGTGAACACGTAAAGGTGTTTTTATTTTAGAAAAAAATCATAGTATTAAAAGTAGGTGGAATATGAAAAAATTAGCTAGATTTTTTGTAAATGTAAAAAAAGAAATGAAGAAAGTTAGATGGCCAAAGAAAAAAGAAATGATTAAATTTTCTACAGCTACAATAGTAATAGTTTGTTTCTTTATGTTATTTTTCTCAGCTTGTGATGGAATAATAAGTTTGATTGTGAAGGTGTTTAGTTAATGGAAAAAGAATGGTATGTAGTTAATACTTATTCAGGGCATGAGAATAAGGTAAAAGAAAAATTAGAAATGCGTGCTAGTACTATGGGAATGGAAGACTATATATATAGAGTAGTAGTTCCTTCTCAAAAAGAAGTAGTGGTAAAAAACGGGAAAGAAGTAGAAAAAGATTCTAAAATGTTTCCTGGTTACATATTAGTAGAAATGGTTATGACTGATGAAGCTTGGTTTATAGTACGTAATACTCCGGGCGTTACAGGATTTATCGGATCAAGTGGTAAAGGTGCTAAACCATTCCCACTAACAAAACAAGAAGTAGATAAGATTCTTGGTAATATGGGAATGAGTAGAATAGATGTAGTAAATGAAATTAGTGAAGGTGATACTGTTAAAGTTATCAGTGGAGCATTTGCTAATATGTTTGGTAAAGTTAAACTTGTTGATATGGTTAACCAAAAAATCGAAGTTGCTCTTGATTTATTTGGACAAGAGACAATTGTTGAAGTATTATTTACTGAAATAGAAAAAGCTTAAAAAATGTTTACAAAATAAAAAAAATATGTTATTATTATAGGGCTATATTGATTTTAATATAGATTTTGTGGGAGCTAATGACTAGAAACATCTAGAAAGCGGAGCATTTGAACCACAGCGAAAAAACAAAATTTAATAGGAGGTGTTTTTCGTGGCACAATTAGTTAAACAAATAAAATTACAAATTCCAGCAGGAAAAGCTACACCAGCTCCACCAGTAGGAACTGTACTTGGACCAGCAGGAATTAACTTACAAGAATTCTGTACAAAATATAATGATGCAACTAGAGATAAAATGGGAGATATATTACCAGTTGTAATTTCTATTTATGAAGATAGAACATTCGATTTCGTAATTAAAACTCCACCAACTCCATTCTTAATAAAGAAAATATGTAATGTTAAGAAAGGTTCTGCTAAAGGATCTAAAGAAGTTGTTGGAACTATGTCTCAAGAACAATTAAGACAAATAGCTGAAATTAAGTTACCAGACTTAAATTGTTATTCAGTTGAAGAAGCCATGAAGATTGTTGCAGGAACTGCAAAAAACATGGGTGTTGAAGTAAAAGAAAATTAATTATAAATAAATAATTATGATATATAGAATAGAATTCCGCTTTTCTACACTATTAGTATCATATAAAAATATTAAATAGGAGGTTAATATGAAAAGAGGAAAGAAGTATTTAGAGGCTGCTAGTAAAATAGAAAAAGGTAAAGCTTATTCTGTAGAAGAAGCAGTAAAATTATTAAAAGAAACTAAGACAGCTAACTTTGATGAATCTGTAGAATTAGTGTTAAGACTTAACTTAGATACTAAAAAAGCAGATCAACAATTAAGAGGAGCTACAGTACTTCCAAACGGAATTGGTAAAACTAAAACAGTTTTAGTAATTGCTCGTGGAGTTAAAGCTACTGAAGCTAAAGAAGCTGGAGCTGACTATGTTGGAGATATGGATATGATCGAAAAAATCGAAAAAGAAAATTGGTTCGGTTTTGATACTATGATAGCTACTCCAGATATGATGCCTGCTTTAGGTAAAATTGGACGTGTTTTAGGACCTCGTGGTTTAATGCCAAACCCTAAAACAGGAACTGTTACTATGGATGTTAAAAAGGCTGTAGAAGACGTTAAAAAAGGACGTGTTGAATACAGAACTGATTCATATGGTAACGTTGCAGTATTAGTTGGTAAAGTTTCATTTGATGATGAAAAATTAGTAGAAAATATTAAATCTTTTGTATCGCTAATTAATAAAACTAAACCTAGTACAGTTAAAGGTAAATATATGTTAAATATTGCTATAGCTAGTACAATGGGTCCTGGTATTAAAGTTGATACAGCAAGTTTTGAAAATTAATTATTTACAAATTGAAATAACTGTGTTATAATAACGTCAGTTGGAAAGATAGTACCGTAGACAGTAGGGGATTCGTCTTAATAATCCTACCGAGGAACAGAAGTTTAAGTTCAATCAAAGTCTACGATATCCGTAGGCTTTTTATATACATGGTGCTTTTCAGACTATAAGATTAGGAGGTGTTTTATGGCAAATCCAAAGATATTAGAAGCTAAACAAGTAGTTATTGATGAAATAGCAAATAACTTACAAGAATCTAGTTCATTTATCTTCTTAGAAAATCATGGTTTAACAGTTGCTGAAACTATGGAATTAAGAAGAAAATTAAAAGAATCTAATTCTGAATTAAAAATCTATAAAAACACTTTAGTAGCTCGTGCTCTTAAAGATTTAAATATTGATTTAGAATCAGAATTAAATGGTCCAAAAGTTGTTGCTTTTGGTAAAGATATTATTGAACCAATTAAAGCGGTAGCTGAATTCGCTAAAAAACATGATAAATTAGAGATGAAAGTTGGTATCGTTGATGGTAAAATAACTGGATTAGATGAATTGAAACAACTTGCAACTATTCCATCAAGAGAAGGATTACTTACAATGTTTGCGAGTGGTTTACTTGCAATTCCAAGAGACTTTGCAATATGCTTAGATTTACATAGTAAAAATTTAGAAAATTAATTAAATAAAAAAATAAATATATAGATAAGGGAGGATATGAATTATGGCAAAATTAAGCGCAAAAGAAATTATCGATTCTCTAAAAGAAATGACTCTTTTAGAAATCAAAGAAGTAGTAGATTTAATGAAAGAAGAATTTGGTGTTGATCCAAGTGCGGTAGCTGTTGC
>JAFTRC010000060.1 GCA_017462455.1 Bacilli bacterium
CCACCCTATAACTTTAATAAAGTTTAGGGCTACTTAATTAGGTGATTTTTCTTTCTTTAAATTGTTATTTTTATTGTAATTTGAAAATTTTTTATTGTAATTTGAGAGTATACTTGAGGCTTTGCGTCCGTTAGTATTGAAATACTAACTCTGCTTTAGGTTAAAAATTGTTTAGTTATATGGTTTCGTGTTAAGTTTATCGTAAATAGGCACAATTTTTTTTATTAATATGGCAAAGCCAACTGTGAGAGTTTTTTTGGAAATTGAGAGTACCTCTATAGCTTTTAAAGGGAAATGTGTATACTTGTTATTCGAGAGTTGGTTGGTTAGCTTCCAATTTTTTCTTGTTATTCGATAGGTCGGTTGGAAATAAATAACATATGAATATTTTTTGAATATACATAATTTATCACGATAAAAGGAATACTAAAAATAAAAAAAATTAATTTTATCGGAGGTAATTAACATGGAATTTCAATTAACAATTAATACTCATGAGGACTTAGACTGCATAGAAAGTGATTCTGAAAGAGCAGATATACATTGTAATTATTTATCAGATGTAGCAGATGTTTATTATTATCTAACACAATTTGAGAGTTCTTATCCTTCTTTAATGAGCTTTGATAGATATACTTTTAATGGTTTTTCAATAGCAATTAATAATTCTAATCCTAATTTAATAGATGATATTGAAAATAGAATTGATGATATTTTACTTAAAAATGATGTTAGCTTCGCCACTATAGAAGCTTATGAGGAGTGCTAGAGGGTTTCCTCTAGCTTTTTTAAGGAGGTTATCAATATGTTATATACTGTTAATGTTAAAATGGGTTATGATGATGAAATGAATATAAAAGAAAATGATATTTTATATAAGTTGCTCCATGAGTTAGATTTAAAGTCAGCTTATAATATTTTAAAAAAATATGATAGAAAAGGCTTTGAGGTTTTCCCTTCAAAATCAAATGATGAATTATTTTATATTTGCTCAATTCTAGAAGATAAAGGACTTGAGGATCAATTAGTCAACTTCATTCAAGGTGATATACACGATATGTTAAATAATAATAATGTTAGTTATTGCTTAGTAGATTATCATAAAAAAGATATAATAGATTATTTTTAAATAAAGAAAGAAGCTAAATATTTTTAGCTTCTTTTGGTTTTATAATATAGTTCTTAGCTTTTTCCCAGTCGCATTATTAAACTTAATTACTAATAAATCCTCTAATCTTTCAATTCTCCTAGCAAGGTTTCTCCTAGCTTCTGAATCTTCTTGAAACATATCTAATTCATGATTTAAAAAATCATTTATATTTTCAAATTCCGTTCCTTCATCACCCTCTGAAAAGAAGTAAAATTTTAAATTTCTCATTTTTGCAAATATGCAAATATTCTCCTTACCTTCGTCTCCATTTTGGAACATTATAATTTTTTCCCCATTCATATAAAAATTCCTCCCAATACATATGAATATATTTCACAATATAGTGAATACTATTATTGTAACAAATATATATATATACCAGGAGGAAAAAGAAATGAAAAATTTTAAACTTTGTAATAACATGGGTATTCAAAACCAAATTAACACACTATATACTGACTATAGTATAGCCGAAAATGAATTATTTATACTAATGAATAGTAAATCAGATTCAAATGACTTAGAAGCTAATAGAATGGAGGTAGTAGACAAAATAAACGATATGCAATATAGACTTAGAATGTTAAAAGATTATATTTATAATTGCTCTTTAATAGATGATGAAGATTTAAACTAAAAATAAAAAAGTCTACTTTGATTAGTAGACTTTTATTATATTTATGTAGTTTTAGAGTAATATAACACCATTATTTTAAACTAATTTTAGAAAAGGAACGTTAACAAAAAATTACACAATTTAATTTAATTTTATTTGATTATTTGACTTATTCGACAATTCACGATGTCGAGAATTGTATACAATTATCATGGTATATTATAGTGTCCGATATATATAACAAGGGAGTGTTTTTGACATATATATTGAACGTTTCACGATACCGTGAAACCTTGTATTTCTGTACGTTTCACATTAAAAAAATAGATTTAAATTAAGAAAAAATACTTTAATAGAATTATCAGTTTATATAATGGAAAAAATATAATTGTATAAAAACTATTAAAATATCATTACAATTAAATTATAGTATAAAATAACTATAAATGGTGAAAAAGTTTTAAAAAAAGGAGATTTTTATAATATGGGTAAAGGAAATTTAAACTATTTACACACTTTCGATGAAATATCTAAAATATATAATATTGATTCATCAACTATTAGAAAGCAAGTTGCTCAAGGTAAATATATTATAGGTAAAGATGTTAAGAAGTTCGGTAAGACTTGGATTATGACCGAGGAATGTATGACTAGGACTTTTGGAGAACAAATGTATATAATGTATTTACAAGAGTTAGAAAATCAAATTAAAAATAGTAAGGCTCTAGCTTCTGTTAAGAAATCTACTAAAAAGAAAAAAGAAGCTAATTCATTAGATAATACAGATAATGAAGAAATATCAAATACTTGGAATGAAGAAGAACCTCAAGGTATTACCTTAAAGTCCTTTTCTTTTAACAAATAAATATTTTATAAGCAGATTAAACTTCTCGTTACCGAGAAGTTTTTTTAATTCTAGTAAATTAATATCTTCCCTCACTTTTTTACACACCCCTACAAAAAAATATATTATAATATATATTGTAATTGTTTTTAGTTGTAATTTTTTGTATTATTCTAAAACTTTTTTAAGTTATTTTCAGTAAATAACTAGTTACTTTCTTAATTTATAAAAAAACCGTAGCCTATTGGTACGGTTACGGTTTAAATATTACATTATTATGTTAAAAAAAACTTAACGGTTTGCTATTGCAGACAAAAAAATATACTCATTTATTAAGCAACTTTTCTATCATTTATGAATAAGATTAGCTTTATTCCAAGTATATCTTGATACTATACTAGGAATATTATAGCTAATCTTATTTTTTTCCACTTCTCCATGATAACTATATTTCCCCATATAAACTTGATTTTTAATTATATAATCTACTCTTTGCTTACTCATATTATATTTTTTACCTATGAAACTAAGAGATTTATTTTTACATCTTAATTTAAAAATACTTTCAATTATTTTAGCTTCTTCATCTTCTACAACTAGATCCCCATTTACAACTTTATATCCAAATGGTATTCTTCCTCCTGGATATATTTCATTTTTACCATTTGCTATTCTTCCACTTTTAGTACGTTCAGCTATTAGCTTTCTTTCAAATTCACTAAATGAGCCTATCATTTGAAGAAACAATAATCCTTGAGGTGAACTAGTATCAAACTGTTCTGTTATACTTACGAAACTTACATTGATTTCTTCTAGTTGGTCTATCATTATCATTAAATTTTTAAGGCTTCTATGGATTCTATCGGCTTTATAAACTAAGATACCGTCTATACAATTATCAATATCTTTTATAAACTCTATCATTTCTTTATATTGTTCCCTAGATTCTATTCCTTTAGCTGATAAACCTTCGTCTTTAAATTCATTTACTAGAGTAATATTATTTAACTTACAATATAAGTCTATTTTTTCCCTTTGGACTTCTATTGAAGTGTTATCAATTTGATTAGCTGTTGATATTCTTAAATAAGATACAACTCTTTTCATTTCTCAATACTCCTTTATATTTTTTTGGGTGGGTGGGTTTTGGGAAGGAAATAAAAAAAGCATATGCAAAAATTTATTTTTGCTGCTGCTTTTTTTATTTCCTCTCATGGATCTTCTTCTCTTAATTTTTTAATTCATTTAATGCTATTGTTCTTAACTTACTTTCGATACAAGTTTCATCTAGTATTATCATATCTATATATATATCTATTACATCTTTTATAGTTTCTTCATCTAATGAATAAGTATTATTTTTAATAGCTTCTTTTGACTGCTCTTTAAACTCTTTTAAAATCTCTTTCATTTCTTCTTCTTGGTCTTTATATTCATCTTTTAATTCATTAGCTTCTAATAAAGCACCATGTATATAACCTTCTAAATATATTTCAATTAATGAATTAACCTTTGATATATCGTCTTTACCTCCCTTAACTTTCTTATCTATATATGTTTTAACTTCATCTTTTTTCATTTGTTCATGCTCCTATTTATTTAATATTTTATTAATGTTTTCTATCTGCTCTTTTAGTCTTAAATTTTCTTTTTCTAAATTCTTTATAGTATTTTTATATGAAGCTTCCTTATCTATATCAATATTATCTAAATTTATTTCATATCCACCTTTAGCACCACAAAAAGAATTTATTTCTACATTAGCTTCTTTAAAATCTTCTACATATTTTCTTATCATTCTTTCTGATACTCCTAGATGTTCTGATAACTCTTTTCTATTCATTCTTCCATGCTCATTTAACAAGTACATCATTTTTAGTAGATTAGAAAATTTACTCAATAATTAAACCTCCATATTTTTTAAAATATTATTTACAATATCTTTTCTTAATTGCTCTAACTCTGCTTTAGTTGGCTTTAAATTATAATCTAAGCAAGTTATATAAAATTCTAAATGTATTAAAAAATCATCTTTTGAAGCTAATTCGATAGGTAGTTCCTCATATAACATAAAAAGATGATTTCTTATTTTATTAAATTTATTTACTCTATTCCTCATATTCCCCTCAATATTTAGTTTTTAAATAATGTATTTTCAAATGTAAATCTATATATATAGCCTTTATACTTTATATAAAATTCATCTGTATCTACTTCATAACCTCCAAAATCAATTTTAAATTCTTCTATATCATCTATATTAAATTTAAAATTAACCTCTTTACCTTTAAATTCTAAAATATCATTATTTAATATAGCTTCATCTTTAAAGTAAAGATTATATTGTTCTATACTATTATCATTTTCTTTTGATACTATATCAAAATCATTAGCACAACAAAGGTATATATTTAATTTATCTACAAATAATCTTAGCTTTTTATTTTTCATTGGCTCATGCTCCTATAATAAAAAATTAACTTTTGCTGATACTTCTATATTAAGAAGGCTACTATATTTTACTTTCTTATTTCCTTCAAACATTGTTAAGTTTCTCATTCTATAATAATCATCTAAAACTAGAAATACTACGTCTTTATCATTCTCATTAGCTTCATTTAATAAATATTTACTTAGTTTTGATTTAATATTTTTAGCTTCTTCTAAATTTATTTCTTTAAATGTTTTTATTTCTTTTATTTCCATATCTTCTAATATATCTTCCATAACTTCTACATAATAAATTTTTTCATCTTCATTACAATAAGTTATAAATTTATTTTCTATTATTTTATTAGTGTTGTCCTTGTATATTATCAATTCTTTATTAAACTGATATATAACACCGAAATTATTTCCCTTCATTTCCTCAATGATATATTCATCTTTTAATTCTCTGATTAGCATTTATTTCACCTCAATTTTATTTTCTAGCATTATAACCTTAGCTTCTATTCTTTCCATACATTCTGGACACACTTCTATTTTCATATGCTCCAATATCATATATATTTGACCTTCTGTATGCCCTTCTAAGGAATTTAAGGTACTAGGATATACCTCAATTTTATCATTTTTTATTTTGTGAAGCTGAAATGTAGTATTACATAAATCACATTTATATAAAATAATCTTCATTTAGTGTTTTCTCATATATGAATATATTTTTTTATCTAGTAATTCATAGCTATCTATACAATTATATAGATGTTTAGTTATTGCCTTATTACCTTCATATTGTCTGATTTCATCTTTTACTAATTTGATTTCATGCTTTAATACATCTCTTAGGTTTTCTAATTCTTCTCTAGTAAATTGTAACTCCATATTATTACACTCCTTAAATTTAAAATTTTTCATTAATATTTTGTGCATTTACAAAAAAAATTAGTCAAGAAAATGCAAATTTCCTTGACGGTTTTAATAATATGAAGTTGTGTTTTCATTGTAACACAAACGTTTATAAGATTTCAAACCTTAATTTTTTTTAAATATTGGTATTACTAGAATCTATAAAATTGATACTTTTTTAAAAATTTACTTACCTTTGAAATTTTATTTAAAAAAATTTTTTAAAGTTAAAATTATTTTAATAGTATTATTTAAAAAAATATTTTCACCTTAATTTTAGCATATAGAAAATATAATTACTGTATGTTATATTTTAATTACCCTTTATATCAAGTATTATGAAAATTTTTTTTATAAAACTTATCTCACATATTTATGTTTTATACATTACAAACTTTAAACTTATATTTATATTTATATTTTGATTTTATATGTTTTTTTATTTGTTTAAATTGTAGTTGTGTAGCAATAAAAAATAGAGTAGGAATATTCCTACTCTATTTTTTTATTTTGGTGTAACTCTATCGGCTCTTTCTATCTTTAAAATTTTTATAATACTATCATTCTTTTTACGTTTAGCTTCTATTAAATCATAATGTATTTTAATATAATTCAAATCATATATATCTAGTCCAAACTTAATATATTTATAGGCAATAATCTCATTAATAGTTTGAGGTACTGATACTTTAAAAATCTTTTTATTACTATAAACCTTCTCATACATCTTAATAGCTTCTTTCAGTTCTTGGATAGTTCCTACCCACCCATTAGAAAAATCACTTATTAAACCTTTTATTAGTTCTTCCCTTTTATCTGCTCTTTCGATAACATCTAATACACCCATATTAAAACAAGTCCTTTCTATATTCATTTATTAATTCTTCTAATTTATCTGTAAATTCTTCTATATCCTCTTTATTAATATAAAAAGGGTTTTTACATAGTTCTACTTTAAAAGTTTGTGTATCTTCTCCAATTATCTCTATAACCATATTAAAAAACTGCTCCTTTTGATTATTTAAGAAGCTAGAAAAACCTAGCTTCTTATAAATTAATATATAAATAAAAAATTTTTAAATTCTACTTCTTCAATTTGAAGTCCTTCGATTTCAAAGTCTCTCATTAATTTTTCATAATCTATATATCCAATAAAACGTTCTGGAATATCTGATAAATAATCTATTTGTTCTAAATACTCAATAAAAGCACATTCTTTATCATTAGCTTGTATATACTGATATTCATAATTTTTTATAATTCTTTGAGTATCTTTTATACTCCTAGTAGCTTCCAAAACATCTATAACAGTATCTAAATCTATTTCATCATTATTTATTAGTTTTACTTCTTCTATTAAATTAAATATTTCATCTATATAGTCAGTAATAAATTGACTATGGCTTATACTTTGTATTTCTATTTCATCAGCATAAAATCTTTCTCTAAAATTTTTATAGGCTTCTTTTAAATCTTCACTATTTCCAACAGTATAATATTCATATTTACAAGTATTTCCTAAATCAACTAAGCAAATTTCTACTAAATTTTTTTCTGATTCTAATATTTTTAAACCCATATTATTACCACCTTTATATTTTATTTATCTATAAATATTATTTGTATTTCCAATTTTTTTATTCACGATAAAAAGAATTACTTCGTGCATTTGTGGGAGTGATTTTTCTCCCACTTGCACACGATACCAGGAACAAAAACTGCGAACAAAAACTGCATAAAAAATCAAATAAAACTGTATAAAAAATCACGATATGGAGAAACTATAAGTATAAGGGGAATACATAAAATAAATATAAAGGAGATAAAAGAAATGAAAAAAATAACTGAAACTGTAATATGCTTAAAAACTGGAGGACTAACTTTATCAGACGTAAAAAGAATACGCACAACACTAGGGAAACCTATATACAACCTATACCTAAGAGCAGAAAAACTGCATGAGCAATGCTACATACTAAGATTCAAAAAAAATACAACTATAGAAGAAGCACAAGTAATAATAAAACATATAAAAAAAATAGACCCTAGATACAACAGCTACCACAGAAATAAAACATATAAGCAGCTAAGAGAAAACCTACTAACACAAGCAAAGGAAAAACAAGACAACTATGCAAAGAAAAGAGGAGCATATCTGATAGAACTAGCAACTGAACTACAAAAAGCACAAGAAAAAGGACTAGAAAGAGAGAATAAACTAGCAACAAGCGAAGCTTAAACTCAAGCCCACCCACCCACGGGAGGGCTTTTATAATGCCGAAAAACCAAAAACCACCAAGAAACCAAGCAACCAAAAAACTAACAGGAAAGGAAGGAAATGGGAACTAACCAAGCAACTCTCGAATAACAAGCATACACATTTCCCCTTAAAAGCTATAGAGGTACTCTCACTCTCCAAAAAAACTCTCACAGTTGGCTCTGCCATATTAATAAAAAAAATTGTGCCTATTTACGATAAACTTAACACGAAACCATATAACTAAACAATTTTTAACCTAAAGCAGAGTTAGTATTTCAATACTAACGGACGCAGAGCCTCAAGTATACTCTCAAATTACAATAAAAATAATAAATTATAAGTTACAAAATAAATATCAATTTAAAGAAATAATTTTTATCTTAACTAGATCACCTTAACCTTAATTAAGGCATTGGGAGGGTGGGTGGGTGTTTAAAAATGATTTCATCATTTTTAAACTTTGCTTGAGACCGTGGCTCAAGCAACAGAGAGTGAGACCGTGGCTCACTCTCCCATGGCGTACCTTGTTAGCCATGGAACAAAAGAAACTATCAAATTAAAAATAACAATATCGTGAAAAAAGGAAATACCAATATCGTGAAATAAAAAAAACTCTCCATTTGGGCAAAATAGAGAGCTTCTTCTAATAGCATATAATACAGTATTTGATTGATTTTAATTTGGTACTACTACTACATAAGACATCATAATAATATAAATAAATGTCTTAATATATAAGTGTTGAAATATAAATTTGAAAAATAATGCTAATAATTGATTTATAAACTTGAATTAGAAAAATAAAAAAATATCTACAAGGTCTAATAGACTATTTTTTTATATATTAATTTTATCATAAGTATAGTTAATTGCAAATAAAAAAGCTAATCCCCACCACGAGATTAGCTTCATAGAAATGTGTGTGAATAATTGAAAAATAAATTACAACATTATATATATATAATAGCATAATGAAGTAAAAGAAGCTAAAAAAAATCCACCTACTAAGTAAGTGAATTTCTTTCCGTTTTACACTTGATTCAACTATCATGAGAATTTAATTTAAAAAGATTTCATTTTACAAAAGGGTATAAAATCCATTTTGAATAAAGGTTTATAGGTCTTACTATAATTTTTTACAAATATAATAATAGAGTTTGTTTATAGATATTTCAGTTAATTATATTATACCATAACATTCATTTTAACGTGAATATTTTTTCTTTTTCCAAGCAGAGTGGAGTGGTTTTGTTATGAGGTGGTTTTTACCTCATTACAAAACCACGGAACGGACTTGCGATTACCAATGCTTTTATATAAATCTAAAGAAGCTAGTGAGTGGTTTTTACTCTCTAGCTTCTATCCTTTTATTAAACCAACAAACTATCGACTTCTTGACAGAGCAGCTGCACTATAAAAGAAATTAAACAAATAATTAGAATGATTTTCCCTAAAAAAAATTTAAGAGAAGAAGATCCACGAGTGGACCTTCTTTAAAAGGCTTACAAAGATGTTAAAAGCAAAAGAATAAAAACCATTCATTTGCTTTTTTTATTAATATAAAACCATTGGACTTTGCAAGTCCGTTCCATGCTTTCGCCATTGTAGTAAAAAGCACTACAAAGGCTCAAGCATTACACTCATCTGTTAAAAGAAAGGTTGACTTGATAAATGCCATTTTAAGAAGCTAGGTATACTTAGCTTCATTAAGGTTAATAAAACTTCTCTAGTGTCCGTTTATGTGATAATTTGCATAAAATAGTTTGATAGTTTAGTTCCAAAAATAAGTTTATTATTTACATAAGTTTACTATATAACTTTTATCTTGTGATTATGGTAACAAAATTTATAAAGGAGGTGTTATTAATGGCACAATTCGTTGAAAATGGAGCTTCTTTAAAGCTTAAATTAAACAAAGGTTTAGACATAGACGGAAAAGAAATGGTTGCTACTAAGTCTTTCTCTAACCTTAAAGAATCTGCTAGTGCTGATGATGTATTAGCTGTTGCAGAAGCTATAGGTGGTTTACAACAACATGACCACTACGAAACTAGAGTTTCTAAAGAATACATAGTAGAAGCTTAATCTATATGTATTAAAAAAAATTTAAAAAGGAGGTGAATATTCATGGAAACTACTTTAAAATTAGTTATGAGTTTTGAAGATACTGACGGGAACAAAATAAACTTAAATATAGCTGACCCTAGAACTAACATATCTGAAAGTGAAATAGCTGACTGTATGAATCTTATAGTTGAAAAAGCTATATTCTCTCCAAATGGGTTAGAATTAGTTGCTCCTATTGGTGCTAAAGTTGTTCAAACTGAAACTACTGAATTTGATTTAGTATAATAGTTTGATACTCTATTCATAAGGCTATTGGTTAATCCCAATAGCTTTTTTTTAAAATAAATTTATTATAAGGAGGTTAATATGGAAACAAGTTTATTAGAATTAGTAGCAAATATGGGCTTTCCGTGTGTTGTTACAATGTATTTATTAGTTAGAATAGAAGCTAAATTTGATAAGCTATCAGACTGTATGAATGAACTTACAATATCAATTAGAGAAAATAATAGAGGTTGAATTATGAATTTTTACATAAAAAATGCTTCAATATCGGCTATCCCTAAAAACCAACATTGAAGCTCCAAAAGTTTTAATCTATTTAATCTTAACAAATACATAAATAAAAATAAATGGTACTATTTATACTTTTTTAAAATTTTACCTACATAGTTAGTAGTAACATTATATTTTTTAGCAATGGACTTAATACTAGCACCATTGTTTCTCATAACTATTATATCTCTATCCCTAATTTTAGCTTCAAAAGTTTTAATATTTGGAACATAGATATAAGAGCCACCAAAATATCGGCAAAATTCTATAAAAGTATCTATTCCTAAAAATTCTGCAATATCTTGGTATTGAATTGGAATATCTTCAATTAATAATTTCTCCATATCTATATAAAATCACCTCTTAATATAATTTTATATACTTACCATTAACATAACCTTTTTGTCCTCCACTCCAAGTAGAAAACCAATTATTTAAACAGTAATTAACTTCAATGACTTGTCCTTCTTTAAACGTTCCTAAAATCTTAGAATTTACATTTCTATCTTCTCTAATATTTAAACCTTTACCATTAGTACCAATTATAGTAGCTTTAACATTATAAGAGCCATTTTCATATTTATAATCAGCTTCAATAGGATTATTTGTAGTAGGCTTAGTAGTATTTAAATCTATATTAGTAAGAGCCTTTATAGCTGCATAAGCCATTTTTTTAGCATTATATTTTTTACTATCTCCTTCATTAGAGCAGAAACAATATTCTATAATCATAGCTTTATCATTTGTATGACCTAACCAATAAAATTTAGGATTAGCTTTCACACCTCTATTAACAAAGCCTAGTTTTGAGATTTCCTCACAAATTTTTTTAGCTTTTTCTACTGTATCTTTATGGCTCATATCATAAACCCATACTTCAACTCCATTAGCACTTTTATTACTATGACAATTTAGATGATGACTTATTGCTAAGTCTGATTTATTTCTATTAGCTTTTTTTACAGCTTCATAAAGATAACTAGATGATTTATCAATAGTACAATCATATACTGTATGACCTAGACTTTTCATACCTTCTACAAAGTAATATCCAATATTCCTAGTTTCTTCACTTTCATTTAAGTAACCTACTGCTCCACTTCCAAGACCACTTATTGTATGTCCATTATTATTATTAATTTTCATAGTACCCCCCTTTAAATAAAATAATTTAATTATATATTCGACAAATGAATTATTTACCTTTCACGATACCGACTATAATTTTAATTTTACCAATACCGTGAACTAGCTTTTTATTTTAGATTATAACACTTCATAAATAATTTATATTAACTTTAATTTGAAACCTCTTAGAACTTATTCTATGGAATATTTTCGATATATGGGTGGGTGGGTTTTGGGTAAGAAATTACAAGGTAACATAGTTTCTAAACTGATGAAACACTAGCTTCTATTTTTTATCTATTTTTGCACTCATTTTTATATGAATATAGCTACCTAATTAAACCTATGGAATTATAGTAATATCAATAGCTATATATATACATGAGTAAGCCTATATATATAATACCCCTTTACAATACAAAGAGCATATTTTTTGCACTTTTTTGATTTTTTTTTAACAAGAAGCTAAATTTATAATAACTTTATAGTATTTCCAATGGTTTGCACTATTTTTGCCCCTTGTTAATATTGTGGATAACTTTATTTAAAGTGCAATTTTTTTATTATTTTGGGAAAATTTATCCGTGTATCTAGTTTATTGGTTTTATATTATTACTACTCTATCAAGTGTTCGATAGTTGGTAGTTTCCAACAAAGAGGTGAAGAAGCTAAAGAATAAAAACCATTCATTAGCTTCTTTTTATTGATATAAAACCATTGGACTTTGCAAGTCCGTTTCAAGGTGTCTGTAATGAGGTAAAAAGCACCTCATAACAGACCCCTTTCCACTCTGCTTGGAAACCGAAAAAAAATAAGTGCAAATTGCACTTATTCCTTAATATAATTCTTAACTGTTCTTAATGATACTTTAAGTTCCTTTGCTATATCTTCATACTTCATTCCTTGCTCTTTTAGTATCTTAGCCTTTGAAACCTTTTGTAATCTCTTTAATTGAGCTTCCGTAAAGCCTTGTTCATTTCTAATGGCTTTTCTTCTCCTATCATTATTTCTATTATATTTTTCTCTAGTTCCTATTATGGTTACTAAATACTTTTGTTCTTCTTCTGTTATATCTAATAACCTAATTAATTTTGCATTTGAATATTTATATCTATTCTCCGACCAATACCTTTCAGCACTTTGGGTATCTACTGTTAACTCATATTCATCTAATGGTTCTAAAAACCTTGAATTTAACTCTAATGTATTTAAAAAGCCTTCTTCACTATCTGCATAAAATACATTTGAAAAATACCTATATAAGAATAATATTAATTCTCTATGCCCTTTTAGATCGTAACTTCTTAACTCACATAAGGTTTCTATATCTTCTATTCTTTTAGCATATAAATTATATAAGTTAAATATACTGATTATCTTTTTAGGTCTACCTCTTTTTTTAGTTTTAGGCTTCTTAGGTTTCTTTATAACCTCTGTTAACTCTGGTATGTAATGTTCTTGTATTTCCTCTAATGTATATCTATAATCATATTCTTCTAATATTTTAACTTCTGATTTACTTTTACTATTATAGCTTCCAACAGTTCTTAATACTCTAGTAGCTTCTAAGCATTGAGGGTCTGCTCCTAAGTGCTTCATTTTTTCAAATAAATACACTTCTACTGTTTTCCAAAGTGCTAAATCTTTATTGGTGGTATTCTCTAATAAGATTACATAATATAATCCTCTCCCACTATCAATAATATAATTTGGTCTTGGAATTTCTCCGTATAAGTCTTGTAAAAAGAATAATGCTCCTTCCTTAGTTAGATTAGCTTTATAACAGTCTATATCTATATACAAAGCATTAATCTCTTGTAAATTTATTAATCTTCTATTGGGGAAGCTAAATGTATTTTGTGATATATACATATCTTGCCCAACAGCCATATTTTCATAATCAATTTTATCTAGTTTCAAAGACTTTTGAAACCAACCATTACTTTTACTTGCTATTGTTATATAACCTTTACTACTCTTATGTAGCTTCTTAAAATATTTATCTTTATTACCAAGCATTTATTTTTCTCCTAAAAAAATATTTTTCAAACTTGATAATTATCTGCAAATATTGTAAAATTGTGTGTGTATATAAACCCATAATTTATATGGTTATTTTAATGTTTATTAAAATAAAATTCTGTTTAGAAAGAATCCCTAAAACTTTCTAATAACAGTTACATTTGCGATAACTTCAAGCTTTATCGTGAACAAATAAAAAAATATATAAATTGAAAGTCTAGTAAAAAATAAACCCTCACAGTTTAATTTACTAGTATCCCAAATCAAGGAAAGTCTGCAAACTTTCCTTTTTTTTACCCTAACATAATTCATATTTTAAATTAAAACCATGTTTATTTACAACACATTTATACATATTTATTTAGATTAATTTATACTAGTATTTTTTTCCTACAAATTTCTCAATAAGGTTATATTATTTTAAGAAATGTGTTACAATAATATTACAATATACATTTTATTTAGGGGATATTTTGTATATTAATTTATATATTTATATTTTTTTATATTTTTTTATTTTGGGGGTACTAATGCAAATTAAACTAGACAAAGCAACTTTCAATCGTTTTGATGTTGCTACTCAAGTCAAATATTTTAACTCTGAACTTGAAAAAGGGTTTACAATATCGGAAGTATGTAAGAAGCTGAATATTTCTTATAACACTATAAGAGATAGGTTTCTAAGAAGTAATTATATTTATAATAAAGTCAATAAAAAGTATGAGATAAGTAACTCTGTATTGGCTCAATTAGAATCTGAAATGATGAATCAAGTATTAGAAAAGCTTGTAACTAAAGTATTTAATTATGGAAGTAGGGAATCCAAGATTAATGACTTTTCTTGTAACTGTAAGGGAACAGTTACTAATCGTTCATTTAGGATATATGATGAAGTCTTAAAAGATTTTGTTACGTTTTGTGAGAACTCTAATTATAGTCAATATGATATATTGTCGCAGTTTATAGTAGAAGGTATTCAAAGATATAGCAAGTAATCGTATACTTGCTAGTATATATTAATTAATATATCTGCTTGGTTGCCTTTTAATAGCTAGTGAGGGAGTTTTTAGAGAGCTTCTAGTTAGATACTTATTGATTAATATATATATACATCACTTAGTTTTAAACTAGGTGATTTTTTTATTTTATAAATTCACGATATAAGGGTGGGAGGGTTTTGGGAAGGAACTTTATAAAGCCTACTTTTATTCCCTACTTGGAAATTTTCTTAATGCTACTCTCATGGATCTCCTTCTCTTAAATTTTTTTTAGGTAAAATTATTAGTGTATCAAGTTTAATTTCTTTTATGGTAGGACTACTATGTCAAGTATTCGATAGTTTGTTGGTTTAATAAAAGGATAGAAGCTAAAGAGTAAAAACCACTCATTAGCTTCTTTAATTAATATAAAAGCATTGGTAATCGATAGTCCGTTCCGTTGTTCTGTAATGAGGTAAAAACCACCTCATAACAGAACAACTCCACTCTGCTGTAAAAAACCAAATTACTCACTCCAAATGTTTTTCCTTAATTCCTTTGCTATGGTTTCAGCTTCAATTAATCTTTCTATGTATTTACTTTCTGAATAATATCTAGTGAAGCTAACTATTGCTAATCCTTCTAATAATATTTCCTCCTGGTATAACTTTAATTCTTCATCTTCCTTATACCATATATGTGCTAAGAATCTATTATATATATCTAGCATTGAGCCTTCAAATTCAATATATATTTCTGAATCTACTTTTAGCTTCTCATTTGCAAATATACTAGCTTCTTCTCCAAACTTTTCTTTTGGCTTTTTAGGGTGTCTAATCTCTGGTGTATCTATTAGTAGTATTCTTATTACTATTTCTCTACCTTCTACTAATACTTTAATAGTATCTCCGTCTATTATTCTTATTACTTTTGCTAAATATCTTTCTCCCTCCATAGTATATATATCACCTCCTTTTCTTATAAATATTAATAATATTTTTCACGATATTGGTATTTCCTTTTTTCACGATATTGTTATTTTTAATTTGATAGTTTCTTTTGTTCCATGCCTAACAAGGTACGGCATGGGAGAGTGAGCCACGGTCTCACTCTCTAGGATTGAGCCACGGTCTCAATCCTTGTTGCTTGAGCCACGGTCTCAAGCAAACATTAAAAATGAGTTCCTCATTTTTAATGACCCACCCACCCACCCTATAACTTTAATAAAGTTTAGGGCTACTTAATTAGGTGATTTTTCTTTCTTTAAATTGTTATTTTTATTGTAATTTGAAAATTTTTTATTGTAATTTGAGAGTATACTTGAGGCTTTGCGTCCGTTAGTATTGAA
>JAFTRC010000061.1 GCA_017462455.1 Bacilli bacterium
AAATTTCGTATTAGAAAAACCAAGACTTACTGAAAGCAATAAAACTGTCATTATCAATAATACTTTTCTTACCATATTTCCCCCACTATAATAATCATCTTAATTTTTTATTATACATATAAATTCAAAGATAAGCAATCATTTTAAATAAAAAGAAACTCATTTCTTTGAGTTTCTCTTTTTTGTCTTTATTTTTTCTTTGGTCTATATACAATTTTTCTATTACGTAATACACTATACTTATTTTGTTTCTTCACCTAATGTGATTGAAATACTAGGACTATTTTCAAGTGAGATAATTGAATTTTGTACTCTTAAAAAATTGTTACCACTTAATAAAGCTAAAGATACGAAAAATATTACAGAAATTAAAAAAAGTGATTCAATATTTAAATAATTCCTAACCTTATTTTTCATAATTATCATCCTATTCTAGTAAAATTATATAATTAAAATATGTTAAAGTCAAACGAATACTATGTAGCAATATAAATTTTAATATGCTATAATACTTATAATAGGAGGTAGTATGAAAAAGGTAGGAAAAGAAAAATTTAAAAGTATTATTCTAAATCTTTCAATATTTTATATGTTGGTAGTGAGTGCTTTAGTTTTATTTAATATTGCAACTTCTGTTTCAGAAATCGAATTAAATGATTCTAAAGAAAACAAAGCAAAAATTGAAGAATTAAGATTACTAAATAATAGTTTAAAACAAGATAAGTGTACTGAAATAATTAATGATATGATTGATTATTACAATGATACATCTTATAACGGAAGCGTAAAACTTAATCAATTGTATAGTGAAAATAAAAATACTGGATTTTTAAGTTTTTATGTTGATGTTAAAGACGCATGTAACATAACTGACGAAAAAGCAAAAGAACTAGAATTACCAACTACATTTGTTACTGCAGCAGTTCAACATGATGAATTATTCCAAGCTTATATGTATCAATATGAATTAAAAATTAGTGATACAATTACAAGAATGGTAATAGAACCTGAACTTAATAATATTAATTACAATATAAGAAAGAATCATGAATTAAAAGCTATAGATAATTTAGTTAACTATGCAAAAGAAAGGAATGGTATAAATGAATAGTAGTAAAAATTATAAAATATTCTATTATCTTTGCTTTTCTTTTACTCTAATAGCTGTTAGTTTAACACAATCATTCATTTCTTATTATGATGTTCTTTTTGGAAATTTAAACATTGCACTTGGAATATTTAACACTATACTTGTTGTTATTTTTGCAGCATTAACTGCTAAAAGAAAACTTTCAAAAGTACAAACAATGTTTCCTGTACTTTACTTATTATTCTTAATTATTATTTTAGCAACATCATTCCTATATAATTTAATAGCAGTAGTTCCATATTTACATTTCAATTACTTTATAACTTTCGTGCTATTTAATTATATATTACTTAATTTATACTCACTACTTTCAATTCCTAAGAAAAGAAAGACAAAAAAATAGACCAAAAGGTCTATTTTTATTTTGCCATAAAAATTTTTTCTAATTCTATATTAAAATAATGTTTTTTATTTTTTACCTTACACATTAATTTATCATTCTTATATATCATAGCACTATTATCTTCCCAAGATTCATTAAACTCAATTTTGTAGCTACCAAGATTATTTGCTTCTTCTATATTATTATGTAAAAATTCTTTTAAATAATAGCCATCAAGATCAATTCCAAAATCAAATTCAGTACAGTAATTATCACTTACTGCATAGGCAAAAGTGTCACTATCTCCAAATCCACCATTCCCATCTGAACTATAAACCAGTATTAAATCACTATTATTAATTATTTTCTTATCATTTAAAACTTTAAAATATATAGTCAAAATGGGAAAAACTAACAAAAATAACAATATTGAAGTTATAATCATTTTCTTTTTATTATTTGAAACTATATTTAATTTTTTAAATTTCACTAAATTTATAATAATAGATACACCATATAATATCCAACCACTTATTATAAACATGTAAATATATAAAATTTCAAGTCCAAAATATACGTGAAAATAATTTATCAAATAAATACCCATAAGCAAATAAATAATATATGCTATCG
>JAFTRC010000062.1 GCA_017462455.1 Bacilli bacterium
AGCTGCTATTGAAGTAAGTGAAGAAGAAAATTTAACTATAGTTCCTGAAATTATGATTCCTTTAATTGGTGAAATTAAAGAATTACAATTTGTTAAAGAAGTAGTAGTTGAAACAGCAGAATTAGTTAAGAAAGAAAAGAATTCAGACATTGAATACCATATTGGTACAATGATTGAAATTCCAAGAGCTGCACTTACTGCTGATGAAATTGCAGAAGAAGCTGAATTCTTCTCATTCGGAACTAATGACTTAACACAAATGACATTTGGATTCTCTAGAGATGATGCTGGTAAATTCTTAGATGCTTATTATCAAAATAAAGTTTATGAATCAGATCCATTTGCTAAGTTAGATCAAAATGGTGTTGGTAAATTAGTAGAAATGGCTGCTACAAAAGGTAGAGCAACTCGTCCAAATATTAAATTAGGTATATGTGGAGAACACGGTGGAGAACCAAGTAGTGTTGAATTCTGCCATAGAGTAGGATTAAACTATGTATCTTGTAGTCCATTTAGAGTACCTATTGCTAGACTTGCTGCTGCTCAAGCTGCATTAAAAGAAAATAATTAATTTTAATTTATAACTAAAATTCTTAGAGAAATCTAGGAATTTTTTTTGTATAATAAAAAGTTTTGGATGTTCTAGATATATTTATAATTATTTTTTAGGTAAAAATAAAAATTATATAAAAGTACAAATAATATTTAAATTTAATGAAACGATGACAATAATACTTTTTATAAAAAATATTTTGAATGAAGAATTATTTGGAGATTTTAAATAAAAAGTACACCTTCTTTCTTGACAGGAATTGACAAACAAATAGGCGCATGATAATATAATAAACAATTGAAAGGAGTCTTGTAATGATTAAAAGCTTTAGAGAAATTGATAATAATTTAACTAATGAAGTTTGTAATTGTTTTGAAAAAAATTTCGATTTTAATTCTTTGCGAGAAAATTATCCATTTTTGGATTATAATGTGTTATATAGCATTCTTTATTCAACTGGTAAGTATAGCGAAAATATATATAATTATTTGTATCAAGTAAATATTGATGATAGTAAAATTTTAATTATTAGCGATACTCATTATGGTTCAATGTATGAAAATTTTAATTATACATATGATGTATTTCATTTTGCTACAGCAAATGGCATACGTGTTATTCTTCATGGCGGTGATATTATAGAAGCTAATATTAAACAAAGAAGAGGATGTGGTATTATAAAACAAGCAGATTATTTTATAAGTAGATATCCGTTTGATAATAATATTAATACTTATGCAATACTTGGCAATCATGATTATTTAGCAATTAATAAAAATCAAAGAATTAGAGATATTTTGAATTCTAGAAATGATATAAATATGTTAGGGTTCAAAAAAGTATACTTGAAATGGTGTGGGCATATAATTAGTTTGCAACATGACATTGAAAATTTTAAATTAAATTTGCCAATTAATGCCGAATATTTATCTTTTAAAGGACATTCTCATTTTTATCACATAAAAGAAAAGAAAAAGGGAAAAAATGAAAGAATTTATATTCCACCGATGTGCAGTGATCCAGTTTATTATGTATCTAATCCACAAGTTCAAGATAGAATGGTTAAACCTGGTTTTTTAACTGCAGAAGTTGATGAAACCGATATTATTGTTACTAATTATTCATTTGCACATGGAGAAATTGTTAAACAAAATGAATTTAAAAAGATTTTAAAAAGAAAATAATTAATTTAATAACTAAAGACTGAGTAAATCTACATAACTTAGTCTTTTTTGTAAAAAAATATTGTAATAAATATTTTTTTTATGTATAATTAAGCTGTATTAAATAATTTGCCTGATATTTATATGACAATTTAGGGCGATAGAGTGTGTTTCTAGGGGCAAAATAGAAATATGCAAGATGCGGAGATACTTATTTATAGGATAAGTGTCTCTTTTTTTTATTTTAGAATAGGAGTAGAAAATATGAATGAAATAATAGAAAAAGAAGAAGTATTAATTGAAGATATGATATATGAAATTAGGGGAGTACAAGTGATGTTGTCATCTGATGTAGCTAAGCTTTATCAAGTGGAAACTAAAGCGCTGAATCAAACTATTAAAAGAAACATAAATAGATTTCCAAGTGATTTTTGTTTTCAATTAAAATCTGATGAACTTGATGAATTATCTTCAAGGTCACAATTTGTGACCTTGAACAAAAACAACAATTTAAGGGGATATAATATCAAATATTTACCTTATGTTTTAACTGAGCAAGGGATTATGATGCTATCAGGACTTTTAAAGAGTGATATTGCGGTAAAAGTAAACATTCAAATAATAGATGCATTTGTAAAAATGAGAAGATGTTTTGCCAATACGGTATCAAATAATGATATATTAATTAATCATGAAAATAGAATATTAAAGTTGGAAAAAACATTTGCTAAACTTAATGATAAGAAAGAAATGAATAAAATATTTTTTGAAGGAGAGTTGTATGATGCTTATTCTGTTTTATTAGATATTTTAAATAAGGCAAATAAAGAAATAATCATAATAGATAATTATGCTGGAAAGGAATTGATGGATTTATTGAAGAAAATAGACAAAAAAATAGTAATAGTATCTAAAAATATAAATGATATATTAAAGAAAAAATATGAAAGTCAGTATAATAATACTACATTTATTAATAATAATTCATTTCATGATAGATTTATAATATTAGATAGAAATAAGTTATATTCATGTGGGGCATCCTTTAAAGATTTAGGTAAGAAATGTTTTTCAATTAATGAATTTAATGATGAAACTTATTTGATTGGAATATTAAAAATATTATGCTTATGATATAATGTATATAGGTGATTAATATATGAAATTAAATGAAGAATTAAAAAAGTATATTGAAAATAATATTTTTCCTAGTTACAAAAAGAACGATTTAGGACATAATTTAGATCATATTAGATATGTTATAGATAGAAGTTTAAAATTTGCTGATAATGTTAATAGTATTAATTATAATATGGTTTATGTGATAGCTGCTTATCATGATATAGGACATTACATAGATGCTAAAAATCATGAAAAAGTTTCAGCTACTATGTTACTTGAAGATATGAATTTAAAGAAGTTTTTTACTAAAGATGAAATTAAAACTATGTCAGAGGCAGTCTATGATCATAGAGCAAGTTTAGAAGGAGAACCGAGAAGTATATATGGGAAAATTGTGTCTTCAGCTGATAGAAATACATTAGTAGAAGTGCCATTAAAAAGAACATATGCTTATAGGTTGGAACATAATCCTAATGATTCGTTGGATGAAATAATTGAGGAATCAAGACAACATATACTTAATAAATTTGGTAAAAAAGGATATGCAACTGAAAAAATGTATTTTGAAGATTTAGATTACAAAAAGTTTTTAGAAGAAATTTCATTTTTAGCAGATAATAAAGAAGAGTTTAAGAGGAAATTTATTGAAGTAAATGGTATTAATAATTAGAATATTATACTAAAAATGTTAGACAAGATTTGAAAGATTATATTGTAGAATATATATTTCCTGAATATGATAAAAATGAACCGGCACATTCTATAAGTCATATTAAATATGTTATAGATAGAAGTTTTGAATTGGTAAAAGAAAATGAATTAGATGTTAATTTGAATATGGTTTATACAATTGCAGCGTATCACGATATAGGACACCATATTGATTCAAAAACACATGAAATAATATCTGCGGATATAATGTTTAAAGATAAAAACTTAAAAAAATTTTTTACTGATGAAGAAAGACAAATAATTAAACAAGCAATAGAAGATCATAGAGCATCTAGCAAAGAGGAACCTAGAAGTATTTATGGAAAAATAGTTTCCTCTGCTGATAGAAATAATACAGTGAAAGCATGTTTAAGAAGAACATATACTTATGGTAAAAAATTAGATCCTAATGCAACCGATGAAGAACTATTTTTAAGAGCTTATGATGTTCTATCAAAAAAGTTTGGTGAAGATGGATATGCTAAATTTTATTTTAAAGATAAAATATATGAAGAATTTTTAAAAGAATTAAGAGAATTATTAAAAAACAAAGAAAATTATATTGAAACACAAAGACAATATATAAAAAAACTAAAGAAAGAAAACAAAATATAAAAAATAAAAGTCATTTTAGTGTTTATAAATATTTAGTGTGTGATTAAGTATCTTATGCATCCCAAACGAGATTGTGACACAAAAAGCTTTAAAAATCGCACTACAAAATTGAAACTCGATAAAATTACTCAATATTACTTATTTTGTGTTAAAATATAAGTGGTGATTTTATGGAATTAAAAGAAATAATATTTGTTAATGATTTACCAAGCATAGATTTACACGGATTTGATAGAGATAGTGCTCGTGTAAAAGTGTTAGAATTTATTAATGACAATAAAGTCATGAAAAATGAAATAATATGTATAGTGCACGGAGTGGGTAGTGGAATATTAAAAGATGAAGTTCATACTACATTAAAAAGAAGTAAAAATGTTATAGATTATAAACTTTTTTATAACAATACAGGTTGTACTATAGCTAAAATACGAATTTGACAATAAATGAATTATTTGATAGTATATGACCTACGGGTGATAATATGAAAATTAATATGCCAACTTTATTACATAAAATAAAAGATTCATTTTTTGAAGTTAAACCAGAGACTTGTATAAGGTTTGCAACTCAATATTTAGAAGTAAGACCTTATGATATAGATGTCAGATACATGAGAGCAAAATCTTATAGAAATATAGGAGAGTTCGATAAGGCTATAGAGGATTTAGAATTTAATATAGAAACTTTAGAATCTGGACAAATTAAAAATATAGAACAATTGAAAGATACATTCACTGAATTATTTTACATTTATTACCACTCAAACCAATATATAGATGCATTAAAATTATTGCCAATTATTTATGATAATAAATTTGTTGAAACTAATTCTGTTTATCTTAAAGAATTAATAATGAAAAAGCAATTAAGATTACCTATAGAAAAATTTATTGGTCCAACTGAAAGTTACTTAGAAAATCAGATTATGGATTATAATGAAAGAAGAGCTTTAGGTTATGTAGGACTACATTCTAAATCGGATATAGATATAAATAAAAAGTCTAAATTTGCCGATAATCTAGATCTTGAATATTTATTTAATATTATTAAAAACAATTTAAATCATAATAATAAAGCAAATATAGATGAAGCTATGGAAGTTCATTATTTTACAATTCCAAATGTAGGAATATATAAAAATGACATATGCAATTATATAAAAGTTAGAGTTGTACCTAATACTAAAAATATAATTTCGATATTTCCAATAACTGCTTTAAAATATGAAGAAGCACAAAATTTGGATTATGATAGAGATAAATTATTTAAAAAAGAAAAAGTAAAAGAAAAAAGAATATCTCAAATAGATAAATTTAATAAAAGATATAATAGATAGAAAAGGGTGGGTTATGGATTATTTTAAACAAAAAGAAAGAGGAAAATTAATATATTTATATAAAGAATATAATACTAATGCTTTTTTAAAAAAAGCAGAAGCATATTTAAAAATATATCCTGACGATATTGATATTAGATATAAAAGAGCTACGATATATAGAAGATTAGAAAAATTTGAAGAAGCTATAGAAGAATTAAAATATTCTTTAAATATAAAACATGATAGTAATTGCTTATCAGCTTTATACTTCATTTATTATCACTTAAATATGTATAAAGAAGCATTAGAATTAGTTCCGGTTTTATATGAAAAAGGTGGCATTGATCCTTATTCTGTATCTATAACTGAATTAGTTATGAAGAAAGCTTTAGATATACCTATTAAAGTAAAAAAGGGAACTAGAGGAGACTATATCAGAACTCAAATATTTAGTTATAGTTCTACATTAGCTTTTGAACACATTCAAGAACACCTATATAATCCAGAACAAGAAGCTAAGTTTAATGAAAATGTAGATGTAGCATATTTATTAAATACTGTAAGAAATAATATAGATAATAGTAAAAAACTTAATATTAATGAAGTATTAGAAGTACATAATTTTGCTATTCCTAATATAGGTAATAATAAAGGTAATGTTTGTAATTATATTAAAGTAGTAGTTGTACCTAATACAAACCATGTAGTGACAATTTATCCAACTGATTCAGTAATTTTTAGTAAAGTATCTGATTTAGAATATGATTACAATTTATTATTTAGAAAAGAAGAACCAAAAGTTAAACGTATTTCTCAAATAGATAAATTTAATAGTAGATATAAAAGAGTATAGAAATATATTCTTTTTTCATGTTATAATTATATAGGTGGTAATATGTATATAGATGTACTAGTAGAATTAAAAACACAAAAGATAGATAAAACATTTACCTATTTAGTGCCTATTAATTTAATAGATAAAATAGAAATAGGTAAAAGAGTATTAGTGCCTTTTGGTAAACAAAAATTAGAAGGGTTTATATTAAATAAAAAAGAAAAAGTTGAAGTAGATTATAAAATAAAAGAAATACTTGAAATAGTAGATGAAAATCCTGTATTAAATGAAGAATTATTAGAACTAGGAAAATATATTAGTACAAAAACACTATGTAATTTAATTAGTGCATATCAAACTATGTTGCCAGCAGCTTTAAAAGCACATAAAGATTTTATAGTTAATAAAAAGTATTTAACCTATATTAAATTAATAGATAATACATATATACCTAAAAATGATAATCAAAAAGAAATAATAGATAAATTAAAAGATAAAGTTGTATTAAAAAGTGAACTTACTAAAATATCACAATCTAGTATAAATACATTACTTAAAAATAAAGTAATAGAAGAAATAAAAGAAGAAACTTATAGATTAGATAGTAGTAGTAATGCTAGTGATAAGAGAGTTATTTTGAATCAGGAACAACAATTAGTAGTAGATACTGTTACAAGCGACTTAGATAGTTTTAATCCGTATTTACTTTATGGAGTAACTGGAAGTGGTAAAACAGAAGTTTATATGAATATAATAGAAGAGGTATTAAAAAAAGGAAAAGAAATAATAGTGTTAGTGCCTGAAATAAGTTTAACTCCCCAAATGGTAAATATATTCAAAAGTAGATTTAAAGATTCTATAGCTATATTACACAGTGCTTTATCAGATGGAGAAAAGTATGATGAATGGAGAAAGATAGAAAGAAAAGAAGTAAGTATTGTAATAGGTGCTAGATCTGCTGTATTTGCGCCACTAACTAATCTTGGACTTATAGTTATTGATGAGGAACACTCAGATACATATAAACAAGATAACAATCCTAGATATAATGCTATTGATATAGCAATTAAAAGAGCTCAGAACTATAAATGCCCCATAATACTTGGAAGTGCAACTCCTCAAATAGAAAGTTTTACTAGAGCTAAAACCGGGGTATTTAAATTATTAGAACTTAAAAATAGAGTAAATAAAAGTATGCCTACAGTTAGTGTTATCGATATGAAGGAAGAAATAAAAAAAGGTAATAGAATACTATCTAGGGAACTTATAGATAATATAGAAAGAGTATTAGATAATGATGAACAAGTAATACTTCTTTTAAATAGAAGAGGTTATTCAACTACAATATCTTGTAAAGAATGTGGTGAAGTAATTAAATGTCCTAACTGTGATATAACTTTAACTTATCATAAAAATGGTAATAAATTAAATTGTCATTATTGTAATTATACAACATTTAAACCAAAAAAATGTCCAACTTGTAATAGTGAATCAATTACTAATATGGGGATGGGTACAGAAAAGTTAGAGGAAGTAATAAATGAAACATTTTCTAAAGCTAAAACTATTAGAATGGATATAGATACCACTAGAAGAAAGGGTAGTCATGAAAAAATAATAAATGATTTTAGAAATAAGAAATATAATGTACTTATTGGTACTCAAATGATTTCTAAAGGGCTTGATTTTGAAGATGTAACTTTAGTAGGGGTAGTTAATGGAGATGCAACTTTAAATATACCTGATTTTAGAAGTGGTGAAAGAACTTATTCTTTGCTTAATCAAGTAGCTGGTAGAAGTGGTAGAACTAAAAAAGATGGAAAAGTTATAATACAATGTTTTAATACAGATCATTATAGTATTGAGTATGCTAGCAAGCATGATTATGTAAGTTTTTATAAAGAAGAAATGAGTATAAGAAAAAAATTAGGATATCCTCCATATTTTAATCTTTGTCTAATAAAACTAGTATCTACTGATTATAATATTCTAATTGATGAATCTAATAAAATAAAAAAATATTTAGATAATAACACTAAAGATGTGATTATACTTGGGCCAAGTGCTAGTGTTATCCCTAAAATATATAATAAGTATTACATGCAAATAATACTAAAATATAAAAATATAAAACAAGTATATAATGAGTTAAAATTTATACAAGATAAATTAAGATTAAATAATAAAGTATCTATAGATATAGATTTTAATCCTAAGAAATTATAAAATAAGTTTAATTTTAGAAAAAATGACTTGTTTTTTGATAAAATGTTGATTATAGATTTAGTATCCGTCCAGTAATAACTGTAACAACATCAGATTTAAGTTAAGGTAAATTAATTCAAAATATTTAATGAAGCAATACTTAGAGGTATTGCTTTTTATGCTATGAAAATGCTTGGATAAATTTCACAAAAATTTCAATGAAGTAAAAAAGTATGACTGTTAAGTCATACAGGGCAAAATTTATTGACTTTGTTCTAAAAAAATGATAAAATAATTATGTTATAAGGATAAATATTAAGAATAAAAGGGTGAAAGTTATGTATGATGAGATATTATTAAATAGTAAGTTTGGTAATAATGAAACTAATAAAAAAAATTCTAATATACAAGATTTAGATACTATATTTGATAATTTAACAAATGATGTAGAAAATTTTAATAAATTTATTTCTAATGTTAACAAGCAAAATAAAGTTAATGGTGAAGAATTCTTAGAATTATCTCAAGAAAGAGAAAAAATAGAAAAAGCTAGAGTAGAATTTGATAATTATATGAGAATTCAAAAAGAAGAATTTAGAAATAAGCAAGAACAATTCGACGAACAAATAAAAATCAAAAAAAATAATTTATCCAAAGCAGAAGAAGAATTTAAAATGAACATGGATAATTCTTTAAAAGAATTAGAATTATCGTTACAAGAAATGAAAATGAAAAAGGATAAATTTGATGAAGAAAAAGCTCAATTTGAAGAATATAAGAATATAGAGATAAGTAGAATAAAACATGCTGAAGAAGTTTTAAAATCTGAAAAGAACCAATTTGAAAAATATAAAGAAGTTAATATCAAGAGAATAGAGTTAGAAAATAAAAATTTGGAACAAAAATGTGATAGGTTTAAAAATCTAATAAGTCAATTTAATTCGAATTTTAAACCAATGATAGAAAATGAAGAATAAAAAGAGGTGTTATAATGGAAAATTTTGATAATCAAATATTTGGTTTTGGTACCAATGATAATAATAATTTAGAACAAACAAGTAATTTTAATTATAATTCTATTAGCGGTTTAGGTGAAAGCGATTATGAAAATGAAGATTTATTTTCTATAGATGAATCTCAACCAGAAACACAAACAAATGATATAACTGGTGATAATACTATTAATTCAGGATATGATTTCAATGGTTTTAATTACAGAATAGGTGGGGAAGAAAATAATAAACCTGCACAAAATTCTTTTGAAAATCCATTTGTTATGGAACAATCACAAGATATTTTCTTTAATCCTGTGTCTGAATTGCCTATAGAACAAACAATTGTGGAACCACAATTTCAAGCTCAGATTGAACCAGAGAAGGAGCAAACTTTTAATACAGAACCAGAAATCACAGGATATGTAGAACCACAAACTTCGTTAGTTCAAGAAAATGTGATTCAACCGGTAGAAACGATAGTTCCGTTTGATAATACATTAACAAATGAGGCCTTAGCAGATAATACTCAACCTGATTTTATTTCTGTAATTGAAAATTTAAAGCCAGTAGAGCAAGAACCAGAAATTGAGTTACAGTCTAATGAAACTAAAATAGATAATATTGAGGAATATGCGGTTGAACCACAACCAATTGAAGAAAATGTAGTTCCAGTAGCACCCCCAACAGATTATGATACATTCAATTTAGGTGTTAGTGAAGAACAGGTTAATGATACTGAAGACATCACTTTGGAATCTAAACCTGAAGAAGAATTAGAAGCACAGTTAGAATCAAGTGATTATAATACATCTGTTTTGGGAAATGAAAATTTATATGAAACTCAGGAATCTCAAATGAATTTAGAAGATGAAGAGGATATAGTTATTTCTGATACTCCAATTGAAGAGCTAAAAAAATTAACTAAGTATGAAGATGAATATGTTGAGTCAACTGATATAGCTTCATTGTTTGATAAAGTAAGTGTTAATGTACAAGGTGCATCAGAAATTTTTAGAAAAAATTCTGATATGAAAGCAAAAATTGATACTAGATTTGATGAATTGAAAAAATTACAATCAGAAGTAGAGTCTTCTAAACAAAAACAAATAGATGAGGTTAATAAATATAAAGAAGAAGTTTTAGAAAAATTAACTGAGAAAAAAGAGGAAATTGAGAAAAGACTTAATACTTTAAAAGAATATCAAGCCAATTTAGAAAAAGAAAAATTAGAATTTGAAAAATATAAAAAAGCAGAACAAGCTAATATAGATAAAGTTCAAAAAGAAGTACAAGCTGCTTATGATGATAGAAGAGAAGAATTAAGCGCTATTGAAGATGCTCTTAGAAAACAAAAAGATGAGTTAGATCAAGAAAGAAGCCAATTGAGTTTAGATAGAATTCAATATGAAGCAGATAAAAATGAATTAGCTAATAATTTACTTAAATTTAATGAATTAGTAAATTCGTTTACTGATGGAGTGAATAGTGCAGGAAGAGAATAAAATTCTCTTTTTTTCTTAAATCTATTTACAAACAAATGTATAGGTAGTATAATTTTATTAGGGTAGATAATGTATGAGAGAATTAATATTGAAATTTATTGAAGAATTAAAATATGAAAAAAATTATTCTGAGTTAACTATAAATGGATATTTAAAAGATTTGGATTTGTTTTTAGAATATTTAAATGAAAATAATATAAAAAATTATAAAAGTATAGAATATCAAGATATAAGAAGTTATATAACTTATTTATATAATCTTGATTACAATACTAAAACAATATCTAGGCATGTTAGTTCTCTTAGAAGTTTTTTTAAATATTTAAAAGTAAATAATTATATAAATAATAATCCTTGTATATTGATTTCTAATCCGAAGTTAGAAAAGAAACTACCTAAGTATTTAAATTTTGAAGAAATAGAAAAATTATTAAATGCTTTTGATAATAATAATTATTTAGGACTTAGAAATTCTTTAATTCTAGAAATGCTTTATTCTACAGGAATACGTGTTAGTGAAATAGTTAATATTAAACTTAACGACATTTCTTTAAGCGATAAAACTATTAAAATACGAGGTAAAGGTAATAAAGAAAGAATTGTTTATTTTGGAACTAAATGTTTTAATTTATTAAATATGTATTTAAAAAATAGTAGAGTTAAATTAAATATAAATAATATAGAATATTTATTTTTAAGTAAAACTGGCAAAAAAATAAGTGATAGAGAAATTAGAAAGATAGTCGATGATGCAGCTTCAATAGCTGGAATAAAAATAAAAATATCTCCCCATGTACTTAGACATACTTTTGCAACTCATATGTTAAGTGATGGGGCAGATCTTAGAAGTGTACAAGAACTACTTGGTCATGAGAATTTATCAACTACTCAAATTTATACTCATTTAACAAATGAAAAAATTAGAAATGTATATTTAAATGCTCATCCAAGAGCTAGAAAGTAGGTATTTATGGCAAAGATGTATTTTAGGTATGGGGCAATGAATTGTGGTAAAACTACAGTATTATTACAAGTTGCTCATAATTACGAAGAACAAGGAATGAAAATTTTATTAATTAAACCTTCGATTGATAAAAAAGCAGGAACTAAAGTTAGTTCTAGAATAGGTTTAGAAAGAGAAGTTGATTTGCTATTAACTGCTAATGAGACTATAAGAGAAAATTTACGAAATGGAAATATAAGTTTTGATAATTTAAATTGTATATTAGTAGATGAGGCACAGTTTCTTACAAAAGAACAAGTAAACGAATTATGGATTATATCTAAATTGTGTGATATTCCTGTAATTTGTTATGGCTTGAAAACTAATTTTAAAGGAGAATTATTTGAGGGGTCTAAAGCTATAGTAGAAAAAGCTGATACATTAGAAGAGGCATCAACAATTTGTAAATGTGGTAATAAAGCAAGATTTAATGCTAGATTAGAAAATGGGGTATATGTAACAGAAGGTAGTGAAGTTGCTATTGATGGAATAGATGCTGAATATGAATCATTATGTGGAAAGTGCTATGTACAAAAAGTATTAAGAATAGAAAAATATTAAAATAAATTTATAAAATAAGTTTAATTTTAGAAAAATAATAATTATTTCTGGTAACAGAAGATTCCTAATCAGAAAAGATAGAGATTATTTACAAGATTTATTAGAGCTTGGTATAAGTGAATCTGAAGCTTGGAATATTATATTAGAATTAAATAAACATTTTTATTTTAATGATTCAAAACCTTCATATTATAAAAATACTGATACATTGATATTTAAAAAACAAATAAATGGAATTATTACATATATTAAATTAAAAATAGAAAAAAATGAGCAAAAACAAGAAGGAACGTTATGTTTATCTTTTCACAAAGATAATAAATTTTAAAGGAGAAAGTAATTATGAAATGTGATATTTGCGGGAGTACAAATACTTATATTAAAAATTACAAACATGAATATACAATAAAATCGAAATATATAGAGTTTGAATGTGATAGACGTTTTTGTTATGAATGTAATTCTATTGTTTATGATAATTATTTAGATGATTTAGCAAGCCAAAAAGCAATAGATATTTATAATAAAAATTATGGTATATCTAAGGAAAAAATTATTGAACTTAGAAATAAATATACTTTATCACAAGAATTATTTGCTAAAATAATTGGGTGTGCTAAAAAAACTTTAATAAGTTATGAAAAGGGTACATCTATACCAAACGATAACTATATTATAATTTTAAATAGTTTAATTCATAATCCATTATTAATAATAGATTTAATTGAATCTAATAAAGGACAATTTACAAAAAAAGAATATTCTAAATTACAAGATAAACTTATACAAAATAATAATATTAATCAATTGTTTTTTGATGCAGATTTCACACCTACGGTATATAATGGTTATACTAAATTAAATAAAAATAAAGTGTTAAATATGATTTTATATTTTGCAGAAGATGTAGTTTTAAAAACAAAATTGCTTAAAGAAATGTTTTATGCTGATTTTTTATATTACAAAAATACAGGAGCATCTATAACTGGATTAGAGTATGCTAAAATAACTCATGGTCCAGTACCTGACAATTTTGATGAAATAATTAGTACTTATGTAGAACAAGAATTAATAGAATATAAAATTGAATTTATACAAGACTATGAAAATCACAGAATTTCAAACAAAATTAAATTGGATAAAAATGTATTTTTGAAGGAAGAATTAGAAACGATGGAAAAAGTTAGAAATTATTTTAAATCTTTCACATCTAAAGAAATTGCAGAATATTCTCATAACGAAAAAGCCTTTTTAGAAACAGAGTTTAGTAAAAAGATTGAATATGATTATGCTTTTGATATAAATATATAATAAAAAACATTAGAAAATAAGCCCTTTTAGGTTTATTTTTTTTGACTTTAAATTAAAATTTGTGTTATAATGTGATAGGTGAATAGATATGGTAAAATATGATGAAAGCTCAATTAAAATATTAGAAGGCCTTGAAGCAGTTAGAAAAAGACCTGGAATGTATATTGGATCAACTGATAAAAGAGGACTTCATCATTTAATTTGGGAAATTGTTGATAACGGAATAGATGAAGTTATCAATGGATTTGGTAAAAAAATAAAAATAATATTACACAAAGATAAAAGTGTTAGTGTAGAAGACGAAGGACGTGGTGTACCTGTAGGGAAACATTCATCAGGTAAAAGCACTCCAGAAGTAATTTATACTGTATTACATGCAGGTGGTAAATTTGAAAGTAGTGGATATACTGTATCTGGTGGTTTACATGGTGTAGGTGCTAGTGTTGTTAATGCTTTAAGTAAATGGATGGAAGTAACTATAAAAAGAGAAGGTTATGAGCACTTCATTCGTTTTAAAGATGGTGGTAAAGTAGATATTCCTCTTACAAAACGTGATAAAACTAGTAAGACTGGTACTAGAGTTAGATTTATGCCTGATGATGAAATATTCTCAACTACTAATTTTTCATTTACTACAGTATGTGAGAGAATGCAAGAAAGTGCTTTTCTTTTAGAAGGTTTAACTGTAGAAGTAACAGATGAAGAAGATAATAGACATGAAAGCTTTTGTTATGAAGATGGGCTTAAAGCTTTTGTAGAATCAATAAATGAAGATAAAAAGGAACTACACAAAGCTACAGTAATAAACGGTAGCAAAGATAAAATAGATGTTAAAGTAGCTTTTCAATATACAGAAAGTTATAGTGAAAATATAATATCATTTGTTAATAATGTTAAAACTAGTGATGGTGGTACTCATGAAGTAGGATTTAAAACTGCTGTTACTAGAGTATTTAATGAATATGCTAAAGAAAACGGATATTTAAAAGCTAAAGATAAAAATTTAGAAGGGCCTGATACAAGAGAAGGATTAACAGCTGTTATAAGTTTAAAAATACCTGAAGCACTTCTTCAATTCGAAGGGCAAACTAAGGGTAAACTTGGTACTCCAATAGCTCGTACAGTAGTAGATAGTATAGTATCGGAAAAGTTAAAATTTTTTCTTGAAGAAAATAAAGCTATAGCTACTTCTATTTTAAATAAAATGATTAAAAGTAGAAATGCTAGAGAAGCAGCGCGTAAAGCACGTGATGAAGCTCGTAACGGTAAAAATAAAGATAAAAAAGAAAGAATTATTAGTGGCAAATTAACACCTGCTCAAAGTAAGAATCCAAAAATAAATGAACTATTCTTAGTCGAAGGAGATTCTGCAGGTGGATCAGCTAAAACTGGTAGAGATAGAAAGTATCAAGCAATACTTCCATTACGTGGTAAAGTATTGAATACTGAAAAAGCAAGCCTTGATGAAGCATACAAAAATGAAGAAATAAATACTATGATACATGCAATAGGTGCTGGTGTTGGTAGTGACTTTGATATTACTGATTCAAATTATGATAAAGTAATAATCATGACCGATGCTGATGTAGATGGATCTCATATTCAAATATTGCTATTAACATTCTTCTATAGATATATGAAACCATTAATAGAAACAGGGCATTTATATATTGCGATGCCTCCTCTATATAAAATAGAATGTGGTAAAGAGGGAGAATATGCTTGGACAGAAGAAGATAGAAAAAATTTACTAGAAAAATATAAAGGTAAATCTACTAAGACACAAAGATATAAAGGTTTAGGAGAAATGGATGCTACCCAATTATGGGAAACAACTATGGATCCAAAAACTAGAAGTTTGATTAAAGTAAGTATTATTGATGCAGCTTTAGCTGAAAAACGAGTTAGAGTACTTATGGGTGATAAAGTAGAACCTAGAAAAGAATGGATAGAAGAAAATGTAGAATTCTCATTAGAGGATAATTATAAAATTAATTAGGAGTGAAGTATGGCAAGAAAAAAGACAGAAGAAACAGTAGAAATATTAGGTAGAATTTATGATTATACTCTAGAAGAAATAATGGGAGATAGGTTTGGACAATATGCTAAAGATATTATCCAAAATCGTGCTATTCCTGATGTTAGAGATGGTTTAAAACCAGTACAAAGAAGAATTCTATATGCAATGTTTAGAGATAAAAATACTTTTGATAAAGCTCATAAAAAAAGTGCTACTGCAGTAGGAAATGTTATGGGCCATTACCACCCACATGGAGATTCATCTATTTATGAAGCCATGGTACATATGAGTCAATGGTGGAAACAAAACGAATGTTATATAGATATGCATGGTAACAATGGTTCTATGGATGGTGATGGTGCTGCTGCAATGCGTTATACAGAAGCTAGATTATCTAAAATAAGTGGTGAACTATTAAAAGATATAGATAAAGATACTATTGAATGGGCACCAAATTTTGATGATACTTTATATGAACCTATAGTTTTACCGGCTAAATATCCAAATTTACTTGTAAATGGTGCAAAAGGAATAAGTGCTGGATATGCAACTGAAATACCTCCACATAATCTTGGAGAAGTAATAGATGCAACAATAAAAAGAATAGATTCACCAAATTGTAGATTAGAAACTATTCTTGATATAGTAAAAGGTCCAGATTTTCCAACTGGCGCTATTGTAGAGGGTAAAAAACAAATAGAAGAATGTTTAACAAAAGGTAGAGGTAAAGTAATAATTCGTTCTAAATATGAAATAGTAGAAGATAAAAAAATCAAACAAATATTAATACATGAAATACCTTTTGAAGTAAATAAAGCTAACTTGGTAAAAAAAATATCTGATATTATCTATGATAAAAAAATAGATGGAATGCTTGAAATAAGAGATGAATCAGATAGAGAAGAAAAGGTAAGAATTGCTATCGACTTAAAGAAAGATGCTAATGTAGATAATATAATTAATTATTTATTAAAAAATACAGATTTGCAAATAAGTTATTCTTATAATATGGTTGCTATTGTAAATAGAAGACCTATGATAGTTGGTGTTGTTGAAGTACTTGATGCTTATATATCTCATCAAAAGGAAGTAATAACTAGACGAACTAAATTTGATTTAGAACATGCTAAAGCTCGTATGCACATTGTAGAAGGTTTAATTAAAGCTTTAGACATACTTGATGAAGTAATACATACAATACGTGCTAGTAAAAACAAAAGTGATGCGATTAGTAATTTAGTTGATAAATATGATTTTTCTGAAAAACAAGCAGAAGCTATCGTTAACTTACAGCTTTATAGATTGACTAATACAGATGTTAATGTATTAAAAGAAGAACATGCTAATTTACTTAAAGTTATACAAATACTTGAAAGCATATTAAGTGATGAAGAAAAATTAAAAGATGTAATGAAAAAAGAATTAAAAGCTATAAAGAGTGAGTATGCTACACCTCGTAAAACAGAAATAAAAGATGAAATAACTGAAATAAAAATAGATACAGATGCTATGATACCTAAAGAAGATTGTATAGTAGTAGTAACAAAAGATGGTTATGTAAAACGTGTTTCAAAAAGAAGTTATGCATCTAGTGAAGATAAAACTGGTTTAAAAGAACAAGATTATATCATTGGTATGTATGAGTTGAATACAATAGACACTGTACTCATGTTTACTGATATAGGTAATTATTTATTTGTACCTGTACATGAAATACCAGATATGAAATGGAAAGATTTAGGTAAACATATAAGTAATATAATTAAAATTAATCCAGAAGAAAATATTATAGATTGTCTTCCAGTAGTTGATTTTAATACAGATAAATATATTACAGTATTTACTAAAAATGGTATGATAAAACGTACTTTGATTAGTGATTTAAAAGCTACAAGATATACTAAACCAATGCCATATATGAAATTAAAAGATGGTGATATGGTTGCTAATATATCATATAATACAGGTACTGATGTATTTATAACTACTCACAATGGATTTGGATTAAGATATGATATAAATGAAGTTCCGATACTAGGTAGTCGTGCTAGTGGTGTTAAAGGTATTAGCTTGAAGAATGATGTAGTTGCTTCAGGTAGTGTTATTAACGATGAAGAATATATTTCGCTTGTTACAACTAAGAATACTGGTAAACGTGTTAAACTATCTGAATTTGAGAGAATTTCAAGAGCTCGTAAAGGTATTCAAGTAATAAGAGATGTAAAAACTAATCCATATTATATTCTTAAATCTTTTGTAATTAATTCTAAACATAATATAGGATTAAAATTTAAAGAAGATATAGAAATAATTAAATTAACAGAACTTCCTATAGCTGATAGACATTCAACAGGTACAAGTTTATCTAAGCATGATATATTTGATGTATTTGTTGAAAAAACTTTAGTAAATCCTAAAGCAGTAAAAAAAGAAAAAGAGGAACCTAAAGAAATAGAAAAAGAAAATATATCTTTAGAAAGTATAGATCAAAGAATGATGACTATAGATGATTTCTTAGGCGATTTAGATAAAGGGATAGAGTAATCTATCTTTTTATTTACTTAAATTATTTATTTTGTTATAATAAAAATAATTAGATGTGAGGTATTGGTATGAATAAAATAAAAAAATTTTTAAAAAAACTAAAGAAGGTAAATATAGAGTATATAAACAAATCTATGTATATAAAATATTATAAAAAAATGAATATAAAGTCTAAAAATATAGTACTTGAGTCAAGACATGGAAAAAATATAGATGGTAATATATATTATATTGTGAAAGAATTGAATGATAATGTTTTATACAATTCATATAAAAAATTTTTAATCGTTTCAAAAGATAAATTTAAGGAAATAAAAAAATTTATAGAAATTAAAAAGTTAAAAAAAATTAAATTAGTAAAAAGAAATTCCAGAAAATATTTTAAATTAATTGCGAGTTCTAAATATTTAATAAATCAAACTAGTTTTGATAAATGTTTTATAAAAAAGGAAGGGCAAGTTTATTTAAATACTTGGCATGGTACACCATTGAAGTATTTAGGTAAATCTTCAAATAGTGATTTTCATAAACTTGGAAATGTTCAAAAAAATTTTTTTGTAGCGGATTATCTTTTGTATCCAAGTGAGTTTATGATGAATCATATGTTGAAAGATTATATGTTACATAATATTAGTGACGCTAAAGTTTTACTAACTGGTTATCCAAGAAATATAGCTTTTTTTGATGATGAAACTAAAAAGGCTATTAGAAAAAAATTAAATACAGAAAAAATGAAAGTTATTGCATACATGCCTACTTGGAGAGATGATAGAAGTAAAAATAGCGAAATAGAAACTACTATTTCTATATTAAAAAGAATAGATAAAAAATTAACTAAAAAACAAATCATGTATGTTAATTTACACCCGTTTATAAGTAATAATATTGATTATAGTAAATTTACGCATATTAAAAAGTTTCCAGCACAGTATGAAATTTATGAGTTTTTGAATAGCTGCGATATTTTAATAACTGATTATTCAAGTGTTTTCTTTGATTATGCTCTAACAAGAAATAAAATTATTTTATATAGTTATGATGAAAAAGAGTATTTTAAAAATAGAGGATGTTATTTTTCTTTAGAAGAATTGCCATTTCCAAAAACATATACTATTTCAGAATTAATTAAAGAAATTAACAACAGGAAAGTGAATAATTATGATGCATTTTTAGAAAAATTTTGTAAATATGATAACAAAAATGCTGCAAAAGATATATGTGAATTAGTTATATTGGGCAAAAAAAATAATATTGAAGTAAGAGAAATAGAAAAAAATGATAAAAAAAATATCTTAATTTATCCAGGAAATTTAGCTAAAAATGGAATAACTACATCTTTATTAAACATATTCAGAAATATTGATAAAACTAAATACAATATTTATTTATCTTATATGGAAATAAAAAATGATATAAATATTTTAAAAATTCTACCTGAATATATAAATTATATACCTATTGAAAATTTAATAAATACGACTTTATTTGAAAAAATTTTATTCAAAATTTATTATAGGGGAGATTGCTCAGAATTTATTAAAAAAAGAATTTTTGAATCTATGAGATATGAGATAAAAAGGATGTATGGGAATATTAAATTTGATAGTGTTATACAATTTAATGGATACGATCCTAATATAATAGTTCTTTATTCTTTATTTGATTGTAATAAAGTTATTTATGTACATAATGATATGATACAAGAGTGCAATACAAAAGGAAATTCAAAAAAACATATATTGGATTATGCTTATAACAAATATGATAAAGTAGTAGCTGTAACTGAAGATATTGTTCCTCCAACAAAAACATTTATGAAAGAAGATAAAAATTTAGTTGTAGCTCATAATTTAATAGATTATAAAAATATTATAACAAAATCAAAGGAAGAAATTAAATTTGATAAAGATACAAAAAGTAACGTAAATTTAAACCATCTCCAAAAAGTTTTAAATAATAAAAAATATATAAAATTTATTAATATTGGAAGATTTTCATTTGAAAAAGGTCATCGTAGATTGATGGATGCATTTAACAAAACTTGGCAGAAAAATAAAAACTGTATTTTAATTATTGTTGGTGGACATGGAATTTTATATAAAGAAACTTTAAAATATGCTGAATCATTACCTTCTAAAAAAAATATAATAATAATTAATTCTATATTAAATCCTTTTCCAATTTTAAAAAAGTGCGATTGTTTTGTTTTAGCAAGTTTATATGAAGGATTTGGTTTATGTCTTGTAGAAGCAGATATATTAGGTTTACAATCTTTCACAACAGATATAGTTGGTCCAAGAATATTTGTTCAAAAAAATGGTGGAAATATTGTGGAAGATAGTGAAGAAGGAATATATACTGGTATGCAAATGTATTTACAAGGAAAGTTAAAGAAAATGAAAGTAAATTATGAAGATTATAATAAAAAAGCATTTGAGGAATTTTACTCTTTAATAGATAATAAATAATTTTATAAATGAGTAATAAAAAATATGTAGTTTTATATAAATCAAAAAAGTTAGTATTATAGTACTGCATTTTATTTTATAATCAAACTAAAAATAAAATGTGGAAAAAATATTAAATAATTATGATAAAAAATATAAGGCATTTTTATAAAAATGTCTTTTTGTATGTTATAATATTCAATAGGTGAAGTCTTATGAATGTAAAGAAAATAAAAAATATATTTAAAAAGTATATATATAAATCAAATTATATTAAGTATTACAAAAAATTGAAAATAAGACCAGATTGTATAGTGCTTGAATCTAGACATGGAGATACTTTAGATGGAAATATATACTATATTTTAAAAGAATTAAGTACGAATAAATTATATAGATCATTTAAAATATATTTATTTGTTAATATAAAATCAAGTAAAAAAATAAAAAAATTTTTGAAGTTAAAAAACATAAAAAATATTAAAATAGTAAAAAGAAATTTTATGAAATATTATAAATTATTAGCAAGCACAAAATATTTGATAAATGATACTTGTTTTGATGATTTTTTTATAAAAAAAGAGGGGCAGATATATTTAAACACCTGGCATGGAACCCCAATAAAAAGCTTAGGAAGGCCTTCTAATAGAGATTTTTACAGACTTGGAAATGTCCAAAAAAATTTTTTTGTAGCGGATTATCTTTTATATCCTAGTGAATTTATGATGAAAATGATGTTAAAGAATTATATGTTAGAAAATATCTGCGATTCTAAAATTTTATTAATGGATTATCCAAGAAATATTGCATTTGTAGATAAAAAATCGAAAGAAAAAATAAGGAAAGAATTAAATATTGAAGATAAATATATTATAGCTTATATGCCAACTTTTAGAAATGAAAGAAATTCAAAAGTTGAATTAGAAGATACGATAAATATATTAAAACAGCTTGATACTAAATTGAAAAACAATCAAATTATGTATGTCAATTTACATCCATTTATAAAAGGAGCAATCAACTTTGATGAGTTAAAACATATAAAAAAATTTCCTGCTAAATACGAAACTTATGAATTTTTAAATATTACAGACTGTTTAATTACAGATTATTCGAGTGTTGTATTTGATTATGCTATAACAGGTAATAAAATAGTTTTATATACTTATGATGAAAAAGAATATTTAGAAAAAAGAGGGTGTGAATTTTCATTAGATAAATTACCTTTTCCAAAAGTTGATACTATTACAAAGCTAGTAAAAGAAATAAATAATAAGAAAATTATCAATTATAATGAGTTTACAAGTAAATTTTGTAAATATAGCAATAAAAATTCAGTAAAAAACATATGTGAACTAGTTTTGTTAAATAAAAATAATGATATAAAAGTTAAAACAATAGATAAAAATAATAAAAAAAATATTTTAATATATGGTGGGGATTTAGCAAATAATAAAATTACAACTGATTTGTTTGATTATATAAAAAATATTGATAGAACTAAATATAATATTTATTTAACATATATAAAAATAAATAAAAATAATGAAGTGTTGCGTCAATTACCTGAAGATGTGAATTACATTTCAATTGAAGGTTCAATTAATACAACTTTATTAGAAAAAATTTTATTCAAAATTTATTACAAAAGAGAATGTCCTAATTTAATAAAAAATATAATTTTTAAATCTATGAAATATGAAATTAAGAGATTATATGGTAATATCAAATTTGATAAGGTTATACAATTTAGCGGATATGATTTTGATATAATAACTCTATTTTCATTATTTGATTGCGAAAGGATTATATATGTCCATAAAAGAATGGTAAATAAATATATAAATAATAAAAAAAATCATATATTAAATTATGCATATAATAATTATGATAAAATATATGTATTTAAAGAAACAGATAAAGAGTATTTAGATAGATATATTGATAATAAAAAGGTATTTTTAATAGAAAATTTTGATTTAAATGAACTATCATAGAAATTAGAAGAAGAACGAATTAATTAATTTTCGTTCTTTTTACTACAAGTTTATTTTTGTAAAATTGAATAATTTACTTATTAAAATATAAATGTTATAATATTTCTGGTGATTTTCATGACTGAAAACTTAAAAAACAAATTACTTTTATTGCCTCAATTACCTGGATGTTATTTAATGAAAAATAAAGATGGTATTATTATATATGTAGGTAAAGCAAAAAAATTAAAAAATAGGGTTAATTCATATTTTAGAGGTAAGCACTATGGTAAAACTGCTAAACTTGTCAGTGAAATAGTGGACTTTGAATATATAGTAGTTAATAGTGAAATAGAATCTTTAATACTTGAAATAAACTTAATAAAAAAATATGATCCTAAATATAATATATTACTTAGAGATGATAAAACTTATCCATATATAGAACTTACTGATACAAAGGTACCTACTTTAAGAGTAGTAAGAAATATTAATAGAAAGAAAAAAGCTAAACACTTATATGGACCTTATCCAAATGTTACAGCAGCTAGAAATACAGTAAATCTTTTAAATAGAATTTATCCTTTAAGAAAATGTAATACATATGAAAAAAGACCATGTTTGTATTATCACATAGGTGAATGCTTAGGATATTGCACAAATATTATAGAAGATAGTAAAATACTTGAAATGAAAAATGAGATAATTAAATTTTTAAATGGAGATCACACTATAGTAACTAAAAAATTAAAAGAAAAAATGGAATATGAAAGTAATTTACTTCATTTTGAAAAAGCAAAGGAGTATAAAGAATTATTAGATTATATAACTATAACACTTACAAATCAAGAGGTTGAGCTTAAAGATAATATTGATAGAGATATATTTGGATACTATTTAGATAAAGGATATTTAAGTATACAAGTATTCTTTATAAGAGGTTCTAAAATAGTTGAAAGAAAGTCTAAAATATTTGATATAGTAGATGATGTAAGTGAAGAATTAACACGCTATATAGCTCGTTTTTACACTAATTTAAATAAACCTAAAGAAATACTTGTTCCAAATATTGTAGATGATAAATTATTAAGTGAATATTTAGAAATGAATGTAAGAAAGCCTTTAAAAGGCGAGAAGTTAAAATTGGTTAATAATGCTTGTGAAAATGCTAAAATAATGTTAAATGAAAAGTTTGAACTTATAAAAAAAGATGAAGAAAAAACAGTAATGGCTAATGAAGAATTAAAAGAAATATTAAAATTGGAAAGACTTTCTAGAATTGAAATATTTGATAATGCTCACCTTTTTGGTACTTATAATGTATCTGGAATGGTTGTGTTTATAGATGGTAGACCAAGTAAAAATAATTATAGAAAGTTTAAAATAAGTATAGATACTAATGATGATTATGGTACTATGAGAGAAGTATTATATAGAAGATATTTTAGAGTGCTTAAAGATAATTTAGAAAGACCTGATTTAATTATTGTTGATGGTGGTATAGGACAAATAAATGTAGCTAGAGATGTAATAAATAGTTTAAATTTAAATATTCCTGTTGTAGGGCTTAAAAAAGATGATAAACATACAACAGAAGCGTTACTTGCTTTTGACCCTATAGAAGAAGTTAAAATAGACAAAAAAAGTAATGTATTTTATATGTTAGAAAGAATGCAAGATGAAGTACATGAATTTACTATTAATTATCACAAACAAATAAGAAGTAAAGGAAGTCTTTCTAGTATACTTGATAATGTAGAAGGTATAGGGGAAAAAAGAAGAAAACAACTTTTAAAGAAATATAAGACTATAAATAAAATTAAGGAAGCAGGCATTGAAGAATTAGAAAATATATTACCTAGAAATGTAGCGATAAATTTGCTTGAATTTTTAAAAGAATATAATAAATAGTTCTTTTAATATTTAGTTTTCTTTGATATAATTATAAAAGGAGTTGATACTATGGCTAATAAAGCTATAACAAGTAGAGATATAGATTTTGCTAAATGGTATACAGATGTAGTTAAAGCTGCTCATCTTGCTGATTATTCAAATGTTAAAGGTTGTACAGTATTTGAACCTAATGGATATGCAATATGGGAAAGAATGCAAGATGTACTTGATGGTATGTTTAAAGAAACAGGACATAAAAATGTATACATGCCAGTACTTATACCAGAAAACTTAATGAAAAAAGAAGGAGAATTAATTAATGGATTTGCTCCTGAAGTGGCATGGGTAACAATAGGTGGTCAAAAAGAATTAGAAGAAAGAATGTGTATTAGACCAACTAGTGAGACATTATTTAGTGATTATTATGCATCAAAAGTTAAATCATATAGAGATTTGCCTTTGAAATATAATCAATGGTGTAATGTAATGAGATGGGAAAAAGAAACAAGACCATTTTTAAGAAGTAGGGAATTCTTATGGCAAGAAGGACATACAGTACATAGTACTGCTGAAGAAGCAGAAAAAGAAACTAGAGATATGTTAAATACATATAAAACTTTCTTTGAAGACTATTTAGCTATACCAGCTATAACAGGAAGAAAAACAGAAAAAGAAAAATTTGCAGGTGCTGAATATACTTTAACAATAGAGGCATTAATGTATAATGGTGTATCACTACAATCTGGAACTAGTCATTACTTTGGTCAAAAATTTAGTAAAGCTTATGATATAAAATTTTTAAATAAAAATAACGAATTAGAAAATGCTTATCAAACATCTTGGGGAGTAACTACAAGAATGATAGGGGCACTTATAATGGTACATAGTGATGATGATGGGTTAGTTTTACCACCTAATATCGCACCAACACAAGTAGCTATTATACCAATAGGAGATAGTGATGAAGTTAAATCTTTAGTAGAAAAGACATACAATAAATTAAAAGAAAATAATATCAGTTGTTATGTAGACGATACAGATAAATCTCCAGGATTTAAATTTGCTGAAGCAGAAGTAAATGGTATACCAGTAAGAGTTGAAATTGGTAAAAGAGACTTAGAAAATGGTAAAATAACTGTAGCCCGTCGTGATACTAAAGAAAAATATCAATTAGATAAAGATATTGATGTAGTTGAATATGTAAAAGAATTAATGAATACAATACAAAATGATATGTTTGAAAGAGCTAAAGCAAGAAGAGATAGTCAAACTTATGAAGCTCATACACTTGAAGAAGTAGAAGAAATAATGAATAATCATCCAGGATTTGTTAAAGCAATGTGGTGTGGTGATGAAGAATGTGAACTTAAAATGAAAGAAATTCGTGGTACTAAATCAAGATGTATTATGGAAAATCACGAACACATAGATAATAAATGTGTAGTATGTGGTAAAGATGCTAAAGAATTAGTTGTATGGGGAATACAATACTAGGAGGATATAATGGAAGATATTTTAATGAATGCAGAAATGGAAATGGAAACTGCAATTGAAAACTTAGAAAAAAGATTTTTAAATATTAGAGCAGGACGTGCTAATCCTGCAATGTTAGATGGTGTTATGGTAAATTATTATGGTAGTGATACACCATTAAAACAACTTGCTACAATATCAGTGCCTGAAGCAAGACAACTTTGTATTAAACCTTTTGATAGAAGTTGTATTAGTGCTATTGAAAAGGGAATATATGAAGCAAATATTGGTTTAACACCTAACAACAATGGTGAAATGATTATACTTAATATTCCAGCTTTAACAGAAGAAACAAGAAGAGGATATGTTAAACAAGCTAAAGAATATGCAGAAGACTGCAAAATAGTTTTAAGAAATATTAGACAAGATGCTAATAACGATATTAAAAAACTTGAATTACCTGAAGATGATATAAAAGCAGGACAAGAAGATGTTCAAGAATTGATTAACAAATATAATAAAATAGTAGATGAAAAATTAAAAGTTAAAGAAACAGAATTAATGACAGTTTAAAAGTTCTTAGGAACTTTTTTTGTTTTAATTTTATTATTATTATGCTATAAT
>JAFTRC010000063.1 GCA_017462455.1 Bacilli bacterium
ACATTTAAAAGCTAGGATTATGTTAATTAAAGGATTACTAAATCCTATTAAAGCATAACAAAAGAGAACTAAATTTTAGTCCTCTTACCGATTCATTTATCATTAGTTTTTGGTTCCACCAACACTACTTGACATTGAACCTGAGTAATTATTAAAATGGTGTACCCGATTGGAATCGAACCAACGACCTATTGCTTAGGAGGCAATTGCTCTATCCTACTGAGCTACGGATACAAATATAGACTTACCAAGTAAGTCTATTTTATTATATTAAGTATAAATAACAAATATAAATTAGATGCAGAAGCTAACTTGTACCCAAATTTTTTAGAGAATTCTCCAAAACTTAATACTTTATCTACTAAACTTACTATCCAACTTTCTGCATATTTAGGAATTTTATAATCTACAGGAAACATATGAGATTTTATAATATCTTTTTCTTTTTCTGATAGATCAAAATAATTAGTAGCATTCTCTACTGCATCATTTGGATGTTTTGTAGAAAACAATAATATTTTATCCTTTATTTTACTACACTCACAAATTTCATCTGTATAAAAATCGTGTAGTAAACCTCCTCTAGCAACTTCTTTATAATCTAATCCTAAACCTTTAGCTATTTTATATGAATAATAAGAAACTTTTAAAGAGTGGTCTAATCTATTAGTATTATGATGTTTTATATTTTCTATCTTTCTAAATTCCTTATTTTTCATTATATTATTTATAATTAATAGGTATTCTTCATTTTCGTTATATTTTGCCATACCTTAAACTTCACCTCAAGCACTAATACATTATATCACGTTTTTTATAAAATTATAAGGCTTTTTGTTACTATTTTAAGTAAAAAAATAAAAAAGCCTTATATTTAAAGGCTTATTCAATAGTTAAATTTTGTCCACTTGGTTGTATTTGAATATAAGTATTACCATCATTTACTTTTATTTCTGTACCATCAGTATATTTATACACAGTTTTACTATTTCTAGATGATTTCTCCCAAGTAATTGGAACTGCATATCCTTCTGATATATACCATCCAGTACCATTTCCTATATTTTCTATAGTTTGTCTTCCTTTTTTGTCACCACTTATTGTATAATTCGCAACTTGATAAGTTATTATATTCTTAGTTGTATATTGTAATCCTGTTACATAGTCAGTATGAGCTCTATCATTTTGAAATCTATTATATACTTTATTTGTACTGTCATATTCAAATGTTGTTGATCGGCTATTAGAATATGATATATATACTCTATTAGCTGGTATCGCACCATCTAAAGTATTTAAATCAATAGACTTAGTATAAGTTAATAAAGGCGCTGTTTCTGTTGTTTTACTATAACCATAATAATCTGCACCTGCCATTATATCATTAGTAGTTGTAAAAGCTGTATGTTCTGAAGCAAGACCTAATGAATAATCTCTAGTATATCCTCCATAAGCCATAAAATTTATATTATTTACACCTAAGCTACTCATATCACTTTGTGCTTGAGGACTCCATCCAAAGTGTACGTATATAGCATCATTTTCTAAAGCATAATCTAAGAAATAATGTCTTGAAGATCTAACTGAGCCTATTCTATCTAATGTTTTATCTTTGAAAAGTGCCATTAATCTAGTATATCCACCTTCTACTATTATTTCATAAACTAAATATGCATCTTGTATTCCACTTTGATAACCCCATACAGTACTGATATTATTTATCATTACTGCATATGGTCTTGTATTAGAATCTAAATTTATTATATCTATTTTTTCTTCTACTACTTCTTTTTCTTGTTTTTTAGGTACTTTTTCTTGTCTTTCTTCTGGTTTATTTAAAACACATATAAGTACTATTCCTATTATTAATACTAACAAAACACTAAAAGATATAACAATAATTTTTTTACCTTTTTTACTTAACTTAAGTTTTTTCTTTGCCATATTATCACCAATATAAATATATCATATAATTTTAATTTTATAAATACAAAAAGGAAATTTTTAAAAATTTCCTATTCTAAAAAATTCATAACTAAATCTATTATTATCTCTTTTTCTTTTGGATTAGACTGTGCGATTAAAAGAGTTAAAGCTACAAGTGTATTATTATCTATAACTTGTTTATTATTTTTATAAATTATATTATAAAATTTTAAAAAGTAAATAAAAAGTGTAGCAGCTATTCTTTTATTACCATCTATAAATACATGATTTTTTATTATCATATATAAGAAATTAGATGCTTTTTCTTCTATACTTTTATATACATCTTGTTTATCAAATGTTTGATAAATATCACCTATTATAGCTTCTAATCCATTATCTCTTTCCAAAGCAAATAGTTTACTATCATTATTAAATTTTAATTTATTTATAATTTCTATACAATCTTCATAAGTTATTTTTTTATGGCTTATATTTCCTTTTACTTTAGAAATTGTCTTATGGTCATAATCATCAAGTAAATCTAAGGCTTTAGAATAATTTCCTATTACTTTTAATATTTCCTTAGCTTCATTACCTTCTAATTCATTATCCATCCTATTAGCAATATCTATTAGTTTTACTGTTTTCTCTAAATATTCTAATCTCCTTTGATTTACTGCATAACCTTTTAATATATAATCCTTTAAAACTTTATTAGCCCATCTTCTAAATATAATACCGTTTTTAGATTTTACACGATATCCCACAGATATTATTACGTCTAGATTATAAAACGCTACAAATTGGGATACACCATCAACACGCAATTTTTGCGTATTGCTTTTTCTTTCTAATTCTCCATCATTAAAAATATTGTTAATATGTTTTCTAATAGTTTTTTCATCTTTTTGAAACAATTTTGCCATTTGATTATTTGTTAACCAAACCGTTTCATCTTTTAAATTAACATTAAGTTTTAAATCTTCGTTCTCAAATATTATTATACTATTTTTCATTTTTATCTCCTTCTATTGCCTCATATAGAATTCAATAAAAAATTATAATAAAGTACTATTTTTTTACCCAATATAATTATACTAGTAATATATGAAATTTACGTGAAATAAAAAGAAAAACTCACTTTGAAGTGAGTTAATTATTATTTTAATTTTCCTTTTAATCCCTTTAATCCTTTTACTCCCATATTACTTAATATATTAGAATCAAAAGAATAAGTTTTCTTAGCTCTATTTTTATAATCTTTAATAGATGTAGTAATCATTTCATCTAATAAATCTTCATATTTTTTATCTGTTTTTTCCCATAAATAGAAAGCTAAACTTCCTGGTATTGTATTAGGCTCATTAATATAGAATTTTTTAGTTTTCTTATCTATTAAATAATCTATTCTACATACACCAGCTAAGTTAAGAACTTTAAATACTTGTTTAGAAGTTTCTTTTATTTCACTAGTTAATTTATCACTTATACGAGCTGGTATAATTCTCGAAGCACTTGCCATACCTTTTGAAGCACCTTTAAGTTTACCTTTAGAACCACCTATATATTTATCTGCATAAGTTAAGAATTCATCGTCACTAGTTACTTCTTCAATAACACTTGCTTCTTGATGTGAATAGTTTCCAAGTACACTACAGTTTACTTCTACTAAGTTTTGAACTGCTTTTTCTACTACTATTTTAACATCGTATTTCATAGCTTCTTCTATAGCATTAGCAAGTCCACTCTCTTCTTTAACATATGTAATACCTACACTACTACCTAAAGTTGCTGGTTTAACTATTACTGGATATCCTAATTTTTTAACATTAGCAAATATTTTCTCGCAATCATCAGCATATTCACTATCGAAAAACCATGTATAATCAACTATAGGTAATTTACAATCTTTAAATATTTGCTTCATTACTACTTTGTCTTGCCCTAAAGCACTTCCAAGTACTCTACTACCTACATAAGGAATACCTACACTGTCTAAATATCCTTGTAAAGAACCATCTTCTACATTATTACCATGAACTATAGGGAATGCAATATCTATATCAGTTATAGTTCTTCTAAATATTCCTTTAGTAGATTGTAAAACAAATCCATCTTTTGTTTTTACTAAAACAACTTGCTTAGCATACCTTTTCAATTCATTAAAATCTTTATATACTTCTATATCTGTAAGCATAGGACTTGTATACCAAATTCTATCTTTACTTATATATATAGGAACTACATCATATTTATCACGATTAATGTGTTCCATAGCTTGAACAGCAGTAATAACACTTACTTCGTGTTCTACTGTTTCTCCTCCAAATATTACTCCAACTTTTATTTTCATATTAACATCTCCTATTCATTAAATAAATCTGGTAAATCATTTTCTAAAAGTACGTATGTGTTTTTATCTGCTAACTTATTCATTAATGGGAAAGCATCTCTAACATCATTAAGTACAAATATTTTCTTTTTATCATAACCATTATCTACTAATCCATCATATATAGGCTTAGTTTGTTTTTCACCTATTAATATTGTATAGTCACAAACTTTACTTATATATTCTCCAAATTTATGATTAAGTTCGTATTGTTTTGAGCCTAATTCAATCATTCCTGGAGTTACTATTATTTTAGTTCCTTCCATAAGACCTAATACCTCAACAGCCATTTTTGATCCTACTGGATTCGAATTATAAGCATCATCTATAATATTAATATTCCCATATTTTTTTAATTCTAAACGATGTTCTATAGTTTTTACGCTGCTTACTCCTCTTTGTAATTCTTCAATACTTAAACCTAATTCTTTACCTAAAAGGATTCCAGCAAGAATATTATATACATTATGTTTACCAAGAAGTTTAGTATTGAATTTATATTTAGTTTTATCTCCTTTAAATATACAATCAAAGCTTGTACCGCTACCTGATAATTTAATGTTTGTTGCATACACATCTACATCTTTATTATCAATACCTATCCATTTAACATTGCAATTGTTTTTTATATTATATTTTAATTGATATTCATCATCACCATTTAATATAGCTAGTCCATCACTAGGTAAACTTTCAACTAACTCAAATTTACCTTTCATTATATTTTCTCTAGAACCAAAAGATTCTAAATGAGCTTCTCCTATACTTGTTATTATTCCATATTTAGGTTTAACTAATTTACAATTTTGTTTAATCTCCCCTATTCTAAAAGCACCCATTTCAGCAATAAATATATTATTGAATTTATCTAAATAATTATTTATAGACCTTATTAAGCCATATGGAGTATTAAAACTTTTTGGAGTAGCAAATGAGTCAAATTTTACATTTAATATATCATTGATTATATTTTTACTACTAGTTTTACCATAACTTCCTGTAATACCAACTACTGGAATTTCCATTGATTTTAATTTTTTCATAGCTTTAAATTTATAGCTTAAATATACACATTTTTCTATAGGTTTGTTTATTACATTAGCAGTCATTACTACAAATGGATTTAGGTATGTTACTAAACCTAATAGTAAATAAGCATAAACTAGATTGTCATAACTAAAATTAACTATAAAAGGTATTATCATTATAAAATACATTAAAAATATTGTAAATGATAATCTTTTTATTCTAGCAGTTATTACTAATGGTTTTTTAGCCACTACTTTTTTCTTATTGTAATTTATAAATATAATTCCATAAAGTATTATGAATAAACCTATTGTTACTCCTACTTCAAAAAATATTGTACACACTAATAATACAAATAACATATCTGTTTCATAAGCTATTTTTGTTATATTAGCTAGTATCCATTTGAAATATCTACAATCATCATCATAGAAATTTTGTTGTAACATATGAAATGATTTTTTTGTTTTAACTATTGTAAATATTAAATATGGTATTAATGATATTAAAAATAATGTCATACTACTCTCCTCCTATAAAATTTTTTAAGATATTTACTGTTTGTCCTATTCTTTCTAAATAAGCATAATGACTACAACCTTCATAAGGAATTACTGCTGAATCGCTTATAAGTTTTTCTAGTTCATATGCTCTTTCTATTGGTACTTCCTGATCCATTGTACCCCAAACTATTAATGTAGGACATTTAATTTTTTTAACATCTTCTGTTATATCAAGATTAACGTGTTCTACAAGTATTTTTCTCATAAATTCACTGGCTTGTCTATAATCTCTAGACCCCATATGTTTTTTTGCAAATCCTTCTAACTTATTTAGTATAGGTACTTTCTTTAAACTTTTTAATATTTTAGTTTTAGTACTTAACTCTTTTATTTCTTTTTTAAATGGGCTACCAAACAAAACTAATTTGTTTACTTTATACTTACTTGCGTATATTAAACTTATTTTACCACCAAATGAATGACCTATCATTATTGGATTAGTTACTTTTAAGTTTTTTAATAATTCATGTACACACTCTGTATAATCATACATAGTCCATATAGTATCTGGTTCATTGGATAATCCAAATCCAGGAAGATCTACTATTATTATTCTATTATTTTTTTGTAGTTTATCACCTATTGGTTTCATCATCTCAATATTTTGTCCCCAACCATGAAGTAATACTATTGTATTCTTTCCTTCACCATAATCTACATAATTGATATCAACATTGTTTATATGTTTAATCATTTTATCACCAATATCATTATAACACTTTTAATATCAAAAAAAAAGAAATGCAAAGACTTTTTACAAATTTTTACATTTTTTACTATTTTTATATTAATCCTACATTTATATTTATTTTTTTGTTTTAGTATATTGGATAGAGCTTTCTATAAAGCTTTCAAAAATATTTTTACTATCTTGATTATTAAAATCATAACTTTCTGGATGCCATTGTAAACCAATACTATAAGTACAATTAGGATTTTCTAAAGCTTCTATTTGATTATCTAACGACTTAGCAGAAACCAAAAGATTATTAACATTTTCTATATGTCTATTGTGTCTGCTATTTACAATTAAAGATTTTTTACCTAAAATACTATAAAGTTTAGAATTTTCATCTATTAAAATTTCATGAGCATTTAATTTTTTTGTTTTATGCACTATTTCAGAATTATTATCAACTAATCTTGCATTTTCTTCTATAGCATATGCCATTGATTGCATTCCTAAACAAATTCCTAAAAAAGGGATATCATTATCTATTGAATATTTATATATGTATTTATGATAATCGACAATCATATTGCCACCAGGTTTTATAAATCCATCACACATTCTTAAAATTTGTTTTAAATTATTTAATTCTTGAATCGTAGTTTGCCTATTTTTTTCTTTTTTATCAAAATAATTGCAAATTTTAGTAGGTATTATTGATATAGGAATCCCTCCACATTTAGAAATCCATTCTACTATTTCAAACCTCACTAAAAAATTCCTATCTTTATCTATATCATAATCGGGTGTTGAAATAACACCAATAATTGGTTTCATATCACCCCTCCTTTATTTATTATATTCTTACAAAAAAATAAAAATATTTATTTTCTTTTTATATATATTTAACAACTTCAATATTTTCTTTTACGTTACAATATCTATTATAATATTGTTTAGCTACATACATAAGCATAATATTTCTTGTTATTTGTTTTTGATATTCTTCAAATGCAGTTCCAAATCCTATTGGCTTATCAGCCCTAACTTTTTCTTTATCTTCATCTTCATAAATAGCATTTACTAATATATTATTATGAATTAAATTATTTGGATCAAATGTAGCTATTGAACCAGTCCACCCTTGATGTGAAAAACTACCTGTTGAAAATTCAGGAGGTGTGAATGTTTTAGCATACCCCATTGGATGTTTAACATATAATCCAAGATTTCCTTTATTAGATTGTGCTGAATTAGGGAATGTTATTTCTCCTAATCTATTTAATTGTGTTTTATTTATTAATCCACGTTTATGTTTAATATAATTAATTCTATATATTTCTTTAGATAATCTAGCTAAATCATCACTGGTTGTAAAAATCCCAGCATGTCCTAAAGCACCACCCAATATTCTAGCTTTAGAATCGTGTACTAATCTTTTTTTATTATTGTTTCCTGTTACATTAATAGAACTAGGATTAAATTGAGTTTGAAATAAACGTAATGGGCTTAAAAAATACTCATACATTATATCTTCAAAAGATAACTTTCTACCTAATTTTTCAGACACAACTTTTTCAATAGTATAACCTATTACCATAGCGCCAAAATCTGTATATTTATTTTCTTCTCTACTATTAGATGTTAAATATAACGTCTTTAACATTTCATATGCTTCTTCCTCTGATGAAGCTTGAGTTATATTTCCATTTGTTCTAAGTTCACCATGTAATCTAACTAAATCATTAAGCGTGAAATCCTCTAAATTTTGAAAATCTGGATTTATATCAGATATTTTAGTATTCAAATCAATTAAACCAATTTTTTCTAACTTAAATAATAATATAAGTGTATATAGTTTTGTAATAGAAGCTACATCAAAAAGTGTTGATTCATCTATTTTTATATCTTTATTTCTTGATCTACTACCACCTATTAATTTTAACTTATATTCTCCATCATTATTAAAATCTGGCAAATATATACAACTAGAAATACCAGCTATATAATTTGTACCATATTGATTCTTTTGATTTAAAAATTCTTCTGTTTGTTCCTTTATTTCTTTAGCAATTGAACCTAATGTTTCATCTAATCCTATATCTTTTTTAGTTAATTCTATACTTCTTTCTTTTAATTCTTTCAAGTATTCTATTTCACTACCACTTTTTACTAATTGATTTAAAATTTCATCTATACTAGTTTCTCTATTCATAAAAGTTCTCCTTTTTTATGGGCTTATTATATCAAATTTTTTTCTTTTGTCAAACTTCACAAGAACTTATAAAAGCATCAAATATTTTGTTAGCATCTTCATCATAATCTAACATAGATTCTGGATGCCATTGAATACCTAATATAAATTTTTTATTAGGCACTTCTACTGCCTCTATAAATCCATCTTTAGAATAAGCACTAACCCTTATATTTTTAACTTTATCTAAGTAAAAGCTATGTCTACTATTAACTTCTATTTCTTTTTTATTTATTATTTTACTTAATAAAGTATTATCTACAATATCTAATTTATGAACATATTTTTCACCTTTTTTAAAATGATTATTTGCTTCAATTTTTTTTAAAACTTCTTTAGATTCGATATCATTATCAACCAATCCCATTAATTGCATGCCACCGCATATCCCTAATATTGGTATATCTAATTCTTTAGCATACTCATAAATAAATCTATCATATTCAAATAATTTATATGTACCTGGCATTACTATACCATCACATAAATCTATAACTTTTTTTAAGTCTTCTTTTTCTTCTAAAGTTAATCTTTCTATCTCGCTAGGTCTTGATGGTTCATATTCTAGATCTTGATTAGGTAATATCATTATAGGAATTGCACCTTTTTTTACTATACTTCTTCTAACACTTTCAAAACAACATATTACATTATAATCTTCACTAGATACATCCGATCTACCTACTATACCTATTATTGGTTTATTTTTCATACTATCACCAATTTTATTGTAACATATTTTACATTATTTTTTCTAGCATTATTCTATAAATACATACATAAAGTTTATTATACTTTCTTCCTTTTTTATTCACAAAAAAATTAAATTTTAATTGTATTACAAAAAAAGAACTAGAATCATCTAGTTCTTCGAAACGTCAACTAACTCGTTGACATTATTATATTGTGTATAATTTTTTTATTTATACTTATTTTTTAAATAAAAATTTAAAATTAATAAAATTAAAACAGAAACTATTAATAAATATAAATTAAATATTAAATAATTTTTTGTTATTAAACTAAGCATAAGTATTATTGTACTATTTAAAGATATATGCATAATCATTGGAGCTTTTAAAGTTTTATATTTTTCATATAAATAAATAAGTACAAAACTTACTATAAATGCGTATATAGCATTTATTATATTGGTATGTATTATTCCAAATATTACACTGCATAATATTATAGCAATCTTAGGTTTATTAAATTCTTTTAATTTATTGTAAACAATACCCCTAAATAATAATTCTTCAAGTATTGGTCCGCAAATTCCTGAAGAAATTAATTGTACTAATATACTTAATTCACTTCCTTCAAAGATATTTGTAAAATTTAAAACATTATTTAGATAGAAAAGTATTATATTATATATAAGTGAGATTGTTATTCCAAATAATATCGGTACAAATATATTTTTTATTTTAAAATTATTTTCTTTTCTATATTTCTTAAATACTTTATATAGTATAGGAATAAATATTAACATAGTAATTATAATTATCATAAGTGTATTTGAATTTATATAATCATTTAATTTATCTTGATATTCTAATGTTTTAATATATTCTAAAAATTCATTGTTAGTCATAGTCCCTTTTTCTTTAGAATTAAATATAGCAACGAATATATATTGTATAAAAAATTGACCTATCATAAATATAATAGGCCAAATTAATACTTTAAGTAAACTTTCAATATATTTTAAACTATTTTTCATTTTTTACCTTTGTTTTATTTGGACTATTCTTTTTTGAAGTTGCTTTTTTATCATTTATAAATTTAATTAATTTATCACGAACTGTAACAAGTAAAAGAGTTCCTAATACTACAAAAATTAAAAATTGAATAATAAATTCATCTACAAAAATTGAAGATATTAAAGAGATGATTGCACTTGCAACAAAAAATATCATTATTAAATTCTTTGTAGATAATTCTAATAAAGTTAATACAATTATAATTCCTAACCAAATCCAAAACATAATATCACCTAAATAAATTATACTAGTTTTTGTTATTTAATTCAATATTATTTTTTTAATCTTGAAGCTTTATTTATTATATTATCTCCATAAGTACTTTTTAATTTATCCAAAACTTTATCAAGTTCATTATCTTTTTCTACTTCTTTTACATCTTCAAAAAGTGAAATTTGATGATTTAATGAATTTGAAAATTTACTTATAGATACACCTACTAAACGAATACCTTCTTCATTCCACAATTCTTTAACCAATTGTTTAGCTACTTTATATATTTCATCTGTACTACTAGTAGGATTTTTTAATTTTCTTTGGTGAGAATAAGTTTTAAAATATTTATCTTTTAACATTACTCCAACTTGATTAGTATATTTATTATTTTTTCTAAGTGACATACTTACATTTTCTACTAATGGATATAAATATTTATAAATATCATCTAAACTATTTAAATTATAACTAGTAGTTGTTGAATTACTTATACATTCACTTTCTTGTTTTTTAGATATAATTATACTATCATCTATACCTTTTGCACTATTAATTATTTTTTCTGTTTGATTTTTAAAATATTTATATAGCATTTGTGGATTAGAATTAGCTAGATCCCCTATAGTATTTATATTTAATTCTTTTAATTTTTTACTACTACTTTTACCTATACCATATAATTCTTCTATAGGTAATGGATACATTTTAGTTTCTACTTCATTTTTAAAAAGAGTGTGTACTCGATCTGGTTTTAAAAAGTCACTTGCCATCTTTGCACATAATTTATTATTAGCTATTCCTATATTTACTGTAAACCCTAAAGTATTTTTTATTTCTTTTTTTAACTTATAAGCAAATTTTATAGGATCTCCATATAATTTTTGTACTTTGGTATAATCAATAAAACATTCATCTATACTCAACTTTTCTATATCTGGTGTATAATTACTTATGAGTTCAAATAATTTATTAGACATTTCTTTATATAATTTATGGTTAGGAGGAAATATTTTTAAATCATTACATTTTCTTTTAGCATCTCTAATAGTCTCAGCCGTTTTTACACCTTTTCTTTTAGCCACCATACTTTTAGCTAAAACTATACCATGTCTTTGTTCTTCATCTCCACCTATTATGGATTCTATATATCTTATATCAGTCTTATAACCTTTATTTAATAAATCAATAGCTGTCCAAGATAAAAAAGCATTATTTACATCTATATGCATAATTATTTTATCCATAATATCACCAATATAATTATATAAAACTTCAAATATTTAGTCAATAAAAAAACGAACATAAATTCGTTTTCTACTATTACTTAATATAAACTATATTAAGTGTTAAAGCGTGTTAAAGTCTTTTGATTTCCTTTTTTATTACTATTAATAGGTATATTTAATCCTATTTTTTCCATCCAAGCAGCATTCATCTTTGATATTGAATATATTTCATATAATTCGTTATATTCTTTAGAAAAATTATCAATAGACAAATGTGAATTAGAAAAGCCTTCATAAAAATATCTAAAATTTTCTTCTGTAATAAAATCTAATGCATTCATAATTCTTATTACATTTTCTGATCTATAACAATCTTTTATATCTAATGTACTACCTACAAACAATTTTCTTAAAATTTTTAATTTATCAACATCTAATTTAATACTTATACTATTTAAATTAATTATGTATTCACCATTACTATTATATTTTAATAAACCTTCCGTTTGTAAAGATTCAATTAAATCTTTATTCATAAAATTTACATAATACAATGTAATTTTCTTATCTTGATTTAAAGGTAAAATATATTTTTTATCAAATTTTAAAGCACCTATTAACTCTTGAGGTAAATCTTTATAAGCATCTAGTTTTAACTTTTTTTTATCTTCCGCATTAATAATTATAACTTTGTCTTTTGTACAATGAAAATCATATGCTTCACAAAAGTATACTACATCTAAAAAATCTATATTTTCAAATGTATATCCTATATTTCTTAATTTTTCTGAAATATGCTTTTGGTAATTATATATTTCTTCTATTTTTATTTTATCTCTATTTATTTCTAATATAGCACTTGTAAGTATTAATCCTTTATTTACTTCTTTCATAAAAACTCCTTAATGCATATGTACTGAGTGTCCTAATAAGACACTTATAACAAGTAAAACAACCCCTACTATTATTCCTATTTTAGCTATTCTTTTATTCTTCATATGGTAAATTTGGTGGAATAACTCAAATATAGAAATATAAATAAGCATTCCTAAAGTTAATCCTAAAAGTATGCCTTCTAAAAGTTCATTAACCCCACCTAATATAAACATTATAACTCCTCCTACAAATGTAGATAAAGAAACTATAAGACTTATATTTAATATTTTTTTCTTTGAAAATTTTGATGTACTAAGTGTTGAAGATATCACAAGTCCCATTGGAATATTGTGTAATCCTATACCTATGCACATTAACAAACCAGACATAATACTATGAGAAGATACTAAATATAAACTCATACCTTCTATCAAATTATGTATTATAACAGCTACTGAAGATATTATACCTATGTGATATAAATGTTCATTATGACATTTTTCACTTTTATGACTATGTTCATGGTGTGCTTCATGTTCATGATGTGGGACAAATAAATCTAATATTTTTAAAATCATAATACCTATCAAAGATAGTATTATCATAACTAAAATACTTCTTACTATTCCTATTTGATTATTTAATACTTCATAAGTTTCTGGTATTATTTCAAATATTATAAGACTTATTATTACTCCAAAAGCCATAGCTATACTAAAATCTGTAAACTTTTTATTATCTTTATAATTTAATCCACAAATACATCCTAAAAATATAAATAAACCTACTATGAGTGTTAAAAAGAGTGCAACTAAATTCATAAAAAACCTCCTACTTTGTTAATTTATCTTTATACTTAAATATTCTTTTTTCGCATATATCTGATAAAAAGTTAAATAAACCTATATCAAGTATAAATACTAATAATATAAATATTATATATATTGGTTTTAATAAGACTAATTCAAATAAATTAGGTAATCCTATAATACTAACTAAGAAAGCTATTATAAGTGTTATAAATAGAGCAATTCTTAATTTATTAAACTTATCACATATTTTATATAGTAATATAAATCCTGTAATAGCTACTAATATAACTGCCATAGTAGATATTATGTCTTCACTTAAATTAAATATTGTAGCTACTAACATTACCGTTATTACATTTATTACTATTGTAAGTCCCCCAGGTAATGATTTTTTTAATACATTGAGGAAAAATTTTCCTTTTATTATATCATGATTAGGTTCTAAAGCTAGTATAAATGCAGGTATACCTATTGTTATTGAACTAACTAAACTAAGTTGTATTGGTTGAAATGGATAGTTCATTGGAACAAACAAGAATATAATAGCAAGTAATGTTGCATACACTGTTTTTGTTAAGAATAGTGACGCAGATCTTTCTATATTATTTATTGTTCTTCTACCTTCTTCAACTATTTTAGGTATAGCATCAAAATCAGAATTTAAAAGTACTAATTCAGATACATTACGAGCTGCATCTGACCCACTTGCCATTGCTATACTACAGTCTGCTTCTTTTAAGGCAAGTACATCATTTACTCCATCTCCTGTCATAGCAACAGTATGCCCATTATTCTTTAGAGCTTTAATTAAATCTCTTTTTTGTGATGGACTAACACGACAGAATATATTATAATTTTCTACCAATTGATGATTCATATTAGTATGATTCTTTGACATATCTATACATCTAATATCTTTAAATTTTAATCTTTTAGCAATACGAGTTATTATCTTTTCATTATCACCACTAATTATTTTAATATCTACGCCTTCTTTTCTTAAATAATCTAAAGTACTAGATGCTTTATATCTTATTTTATCTCTAAGTAATATTAGAGCAATATTATCTTTTTTATTTTTCAATAAAACTAATCTATTTTCAGAATATTTCTCTATCAATTCTTGCATTTCATCACTTGCATCTAATATATCAGGTGCGCCTAATATATATTTACCTTCTTTAAAAGTAACACTAGAATATTTTTTTTCTGATGAAAAAGGTTCTGTTTCTAAACAAGTATATTTAACTCGTTTATTAAATTTTCTGCTTATAGCATCCATAGTTGGATTATCATCAAGTAGTTCTCTTGACATAGCTGATAATATTTCAGCATAATCATATTTATCATTAAGTGAAATTACATCAACTACTTCCATAGTTCCTTCTGTAAGAGTACCTGTTTTATCTAAACAAATAGTATCTACACGAGCAAGGGTTTCTATGCAGTATAATTGTTGAACAAGTACTTTTCTTTTTGAAAGTCTTAGTACACTTACCGCAAGCACGGTGCTAGTTAAAAGAACTAATCCTTCTGGAATCATACCTATTATCGCAGCTACACTACTTACAACTGCATCTGTAATATTTTTATCTATGTTATATTGCCTTAAAAATAGTATTATACCTAAAGGCACTATTATAAATGAAATTATTTTTATTATTTTTTTTAAAGTTTTCATTATTTCAGAATTAACTTTTTTTACATATTTAGCTTCCTTAGTTATTTTAGAAGCATAGTTATTTTCTCCTACTTTTTCTACTTTAGCAATACATTTACCACTTACAATAAAACTACCTGAATATAAACTATCTCCTATCTTTTTAGTGATTGAATTTGCCTCACCACTAAGTAAAGATTCATTTACTTCTACAGTCCCTTCTTTTATAATAGCATCAGCTATTACTTGATTACCTCTTTTATAATTTATTATATCATCAAGGACTACTTCATTAATATCTATTATTACATTTTTAGAATCTCTAATTACGCTAGCTTTAGTACTAGAAATAATAGATAATTTATCAATAGCTCTTTTTGATCTTATCTCTTGTATTATACTAATTAAAGTATTACAAATAACAACTCCTAAAAATAATAAATTTTTATATGAACCAACCCAAAACACAAGTAATCCTAAACAAAGATTTAATATATTAAATAAAGTAAAAACGTTATAAAATATAATTTGACCTATTGTTTTAGTTTTTACATCACTATTATAATTTACATAACCATTCTTAATTCTATAATTAACTTGTTCAGTAGTTAAACCTTCTTCTATTTTTGGATTATATCTTATCATATTATTCCCTCACTATAATAATAATTATAACACTTATGAAACTAAATTTAAATAAAAGTATGAAAAAAAGAGTAAATTTACTCTTATTACTTAAATTATATTAATCAACTACATAATAATTTATTCCTTCACTTGTTGTTCCTTCTCCTACTATTGATACGTCAGATTTTAGATATAGGACTGGACGGACCCCAGAGGAGCTGAGAGCGTTGTAGCTGCCGCCGTAGACATCGCCAACCGAATACACAATGAACACGCTATCCGAGTTACTGGAACGAGGGGACATGGTCCATTGAAAATCTGAATTATATAGCCAATCGTTTGTATAGCATGTACTATTATTATAGTCAGATAACGTCTTGCTACAACTCCCTAAGTCTGTTGCATATCCATAATCACTCGAATACATTAATCCTATCTTTCCTACCCATTCTGTTGGATTTCCACTATCTACTGTCGTTCCTCTTTCTATACTATAAAATCCATCTGAATATAAACTAGTATATGATGTTGGTCCTCCCAAATTCCATAGGGCATTTTCTACTTTGTTTCTAGCAACTTCTGATAGTCCTTCTCCCGTTAAATCTACTGTAATTGCTGTTGCGCTACTATTGTAATAACTTGTTGTACTTGAATTGTAATATGTTTCATTTAATAATGTTTTTAATGTTGCATCACTCCAGTTGTTTTCAGAGGTAAAGGGATTATCTTGTTCTTCCAGATCTGGTGTTGCTATCAAAGGACCTCTCGACATTGGTGTTGCTTTAAATATATTTACATTTGATGATGTTGTTGTCGAAATTGGTTTAACGTCCCAACTATATTCTCCTATAGATTCATTTCTTATTATTTTTACTAATTTTTCTGATTCACAATTATCATAATGTCCATCGCTATCAGAGTCTGTATTACATGGTAATTCATCTGTCGCATACTTTGTTTCAAATACTCCTATTATTCTCCATAAGATTATATTTCCAGATGAATCTCTATCTCCTATGTCTATATAATTGTTTGGACTTGCTCCATAGTATCTTAAGTTTCCTCCATTTGATACTGTTCCTCCTAGTCCATCATCTATTATTCCATTTGTTGTATCTACTTTGTATGTTATTGAATTGTTTGTTACTGTACTATTTGGACTATGTAGATTTGTTATGTATTCTACTAAATTTACTGGTTCAAATACTTTTTGTATTTCTATATCTCCACTTACATTTGGTATTGTTAATATTACATTTTCATATGTATAATCATTTATATCTGCTTCACTCATTAATACTTTTATACTATTTGGGGCATTTTCTCCTAAGTCTACTTCTAATGTAT
>JAFTRC010000064.1 GCA_017462455.1 Bacilli bacterium
ATTCGATTCAGGGCATCGCTCTTCTGGCTTTTTATTTTATGGAGGACGTATGATAGAAGAATTAACTTTAACTAAAGGGACATATATAGTATTTGACTTTGAAACAACAGGACTTTATCCTAATAGTGGAGATACTATAACTGAAATTGGTGCTGTTAAGATAAGTAATGGTGAAATAATAGAAAGATTTGATGAATTAATAGATCCAGAAAGAGAACTTAGTGAAGAAATAATAAAAATAACAGGAATTACTAATGAAATGCTAAAAGGAAAAAGAAAAGAAAAAGAAGTGGTAGAAACATTTATGGAATGGGTAGGAGACTATCCAATGGTTGCTCATAATGCTAAATTTGATATATCTTTTTTAGAAATGGCTTTTTCTAAGTATAACTTAGGAACTCTTAAAAATGTTGTAATAGATACTTTAGGTTTATCTAGATATTTAGAATCAAAAGAAAGATATCATAATCTAGCCACACTAGTAAAACGTTATAATATACCATGGGATGAAGATAAACATCATAGAGCTGATTATGATAGTGAAGGTACTGCTTTAATATTTCATAAGATGTTAGAAAAATTAGAATTAAATAATTTCAAAAAACTTAATGATTTGTATAAATATCCATTTATAGTTATTAAAAAGTAAAATATGAATATATATTATGGGAGGTTTTTATGAATAGAATTGAATTAGATGATACAAAAAGAAAAATAGAGCTTGAGAAAAGAATATTAGAATTAAAAGAAAAATATCCTGAAGTAAAAGAATTTGATAGTGAAAAACTTCAAGCTGTTCTTACTGGAAAAATAAGTACAGAATATGATGAACAATTATCTCTTGAAGATTGGGAATACTTTGACTTTGCTTGTATGTTGCCAATAGAAGAAATAATGGAAGCGTTAAACGACTATGATAATAGTAGTCCAAAATTAGATGAATTAAAGTTTATTAATTCTTTAGCTGTAAAATATAATGTATCCAAATATGAAATTATTAGAAGAATAAGAGATATAAGAAAAATAAATAAATTTATAAATGAATCATCAAAACAAAAATTTGATATTTTAGCTGTTCCTTGCGCTAAAGCTTTCGTTGTATCGCGAGAAAAATCAGAAGAATTAAAAAACTCAACTGCCTCTAAAAGTAGTAATGAACGAATATCTCAATTTGATAAAATATTTAGAAAGAATAATTTAATTGACGAAGGGCCAATAAAAAAGCTTAGTAAAAAGAAACTTTAAAAAAATAATAAAAAACGACACTTTTAATAGTGTCTTTTTTTTATAATATACTCGGTGATTATATGAAAATATATTTAGATTTAGTAATGATATTAAATTTTGCTATAGATTTTATAATATTATTATCAGTCTCACTAATACTTAAAAGAAATATTAAGATTACTAGAATAATGTTAGGTGCTTTTATAGGAGGAATAAGTATATTATTTTTATTCTTTAATATAAATAGTATATTATTATTCTTATTTAAAGTAATTATAAGTATACTTATGATATTAATTACATTTGGATATAGAAATATAAAATATACTTTAGTAAACATATTATACTTATATATGTCTAGTATAATTTTAGGAGGTTTTCTTTATTTATTAAATTTAGAGTTTTCATATAAACATGTAGGTATAATATTCTTTAATAATGGTCTTAGTATAAATTTTATATTTTTATTAATATTTTCTCCTATTATTTTATATATTTATATTAAACAAACTAAAAATCTAAGATATAATTATTCAAATTATTATAATATAGATATTTATTTGAAAAATAAAAAATATAGATATACAGCATACATGGATAGTGGTAATGTACTAGTAGATAGTTTAACTAAAAAACCAGTAATATTAATAGATAAAAGAAAGCTGCTTTTTAATATTAAAGAATTTAGATTAATACCTTATATGGGAGTAGGTGGTAGTAGTATGATAAAAGTAGTAAAGGTAGATAAAATTTTATTTAATAATAAAGAATATAATAATATATTACTTGGTATTATGGATAAAATTAGTTTAGATGGTGTAGATGTTATATTAAATAGAAAATTATTGGAGGAATGATATGATAAAGAGTATAATTAATTTTATAAAGAAGTTATTAAGTAGTGAGGGAATATATTTTGTAGGTAGTACTGATAAATTACCTGAGCCGCTCTCAAAAGAAGATGAAGTGAAATATGTAGAATTATCTATGGCAGGAGATGAATTTGCGCGTAATAAACTTATAGAACATAATCTTCGTTTAGTGGTATTTTTATCTAAAAAATATGAGAACACTGGAGTAGATTTAGAAGATTTAGTAAGTATAGGTACAATTGGACTAATAAAAGGAGTAAATACATATAAACTGGATAAAAATATAAAACTAGCTACATATGCATCTCGTTGTATAGATAATGAAATACTTATGTTTTTAAGAAAGAACAAAAGAAGAAGAAGTGAAGTTAGTTTTGAAGATAGTCTAAGTTATGATAGTGAGGGTAATGAGTTACACCTAGAAGATATATTAGGAACAGCTGATGATGTAGTAACAAGACCTTTAGAAGAAGAAATAGAAAAGAAGATATTATATCAAGAATTAACTAAATTAAATGAAAGAGATAGAGAAATAATGATAATGAGATATGGTTTGCTTGGTAAAAAAGAAATGACGCAAAAAGAAGTTGCTGAAGAATTAGGTATTAGTCAATCTTATATATCTAGAATAGAGAAGAAAGTTATAAGCAAACTTAAAATACAAAACAGATAATTAATTGTATTAAGTATGTTAATTTGATATAATAAAATAGGTGATTGTATGAAAATTGGTGTGTTTGATTCTGGAATAGGTGGGCTTACTGTATTAAAAAGATTAATAGAGAAATATCCAAATAATGAGTACATATATTATGGTGACACTAAAAACATTCCATATGGAGATAAAACGATTGATGAATTAAAAGTGCTTTCTAGTAATATTGTAAATTTTTTAATAAAACAAGAAGTAGATATGATTGTAATAGCATGTGGTACTATTAGTTCTAATTTATCTGGTTATTTAAAAGAAAAATATAATATAAAAATTATAGATATTATTAGTCCTGTTATAAATTATTTAAATAATGCTAATTATGAAAAAATAGGGGTTATAGCTACTAACGCTACTATAAATAGTAAAGTATTTAGTAATAATATAAATAAGAAAGTTAAAGAAGTAGCTTGTCCTAAATTTGTGCCCTTAATCGAAAATAATGATTTAAGTGAATTAAATAAATGTTTTAATGCTTATTTAGATGATTTAAAAGATTGTGATTTAATCGTATTAGGATGTACTCATTATCCTATAATAAAAGAAAAAATAAGTGAGTATTTAAATAATAAAATTAAATTACTTGATATGGCAGAATGTATAAATAATATATCTAATGATGGAATAAAAAGAGTAGATCTATACTTTAGTAAATTAGATAATAAAATTCTAAGTAATGTAAATTCTATAATAAAAGAAAAAATAGATTCAGTTAATTTGGTGATGTAAAATGAACTAATTAGTTCATTTTTTTTCTATATGACACTATATTATAAATTAAATAATTTATGTAAATAAGTTTAGAGTTAAAAATTAATAATTTGTGTTATAATTAATATAGGAGGAGTATATGAAAGAAAATATAAAAAAAATATTATTTATCATTTCAATTTTTTATTCATTTATAATAGTTGTTTTAATGTTAATTACAAGTAGTAATTTAGTTGCTACTATAGAATTACACGATTCAGAAGAAAACAGAACCAAATTAAAAGGATATAAAGAGCAATTATCCGCTTTAGAACAAAATAGTTGTACTGAAACTATTGCTGAAATAATTAATCATTATGAAGAAACTTCTTATGATGGAGAAGTGAGTATAAGAAAAATGTATGAATATGATTTTGATAATAGTTTATTATCTTATTACACACAAGTAAAACAAAATTGTAAATTAAGTGAGGTAGAAGAAAATAAATATAATATTGCAACTAATTTTATAACTTCATCTATTCAAAGAGATGAACTGTATCAACGTTACTATTTTCAGTATGAATTAGGAATTAATGATTATATGACTAGACTTATAGTTGAACCTTCAATAACTAGCATTGAATATCAAATAAATAGAAATATAGAGCTTGAAATAATTTCTAATTTAATTGAAATTTCTAGTAGGGAGGTAATCATAAATGAATAATAAAACAATTTATAAAATTTTATACTATATTTGCTTTATTTTATCGTTGTATATATGGTTTAGTATTTCAAATTTAGTAAACATATTTGGTATCGGTACAAAAACAACAATAAATGTATTATTAGGAATAGTTAATTTAATATTAGTTGTAGTTTTTAGTATTAATTTGATAAAGAAAAAATTAGATAATATTAATATAATCTTTCCAATTATTCATTTAATCTTTTCAATATTAGTAATTATAATAGCTATTATAATGAATAACAAACTAATAATACCAAATATTCATTTTAGCTATTATATGTCATTCATATTATTTAATTATATGCTTTTAAATTTGTATTCTGTGTTGTCGTTTTCAAAAAGAATTTATAATAACCCAAAATAACTAGTTTTCTAGTTATTTTAGTATTAATAAACAAAAAAATAATTGATTAAGAGTTAGAAATTAGTGTTTTAAACTGAATTAAGTAATTTATATAAATGTGTGTTATAATTTAGTTAATATATAAATAGCAAGTTTGAAAGAGAGAATATTTATGAAAAAGAAATTTAATAGAAGTGTAATAATTATATTAATAGTTTTTATTTTAATATTAGTTGGATGTATAATGTTAGTGGTTGCAAAAAAGGAAAGTAAAAATTTAAGTGATACAGTTTCTTATAAAGGAAAAACATATGTGAATTTAGAATATAATACGGATATTTTTACTTATGGATTTAATTCTAATGATTATTATGAGGAAGATATGATACATCATATTACTCATGATAAATGGGATATAGTATATTTTAATGGCGATTTGTTTGTTTTGGATAAACAAGTAGATGAAGCTATAAAATATTATTCAAACGATAATAATTATGAATGGTTTATTATATTTGATAAAGATGAATCTGAAATAAAAGTTCCAATATATATTAGTAAGGAAGAATTAAAATATTTATATAATATGGAAAATATGGAAAAAAACGAAACAATGAAATTTGAAGAAATAAAACAATTTGCTAGTATAACAAAAATAAGTAAAGATAAATTGGTATATTCAATTATAAGTTTGGCATATTATAAAGATTCATGGTACTGGAAAACAGAAATAATAGATGATAATCAAGAAGATAATTATGAGTACGTAATAATATTGCCAGACACTCTCAATAAAAAAATATTTGACTTAGCGAGAGATATATGAAAAAAAATAATAATAGTATGATATAATTTTTTTAGTGTATTCAGGTGATAAGATGAAAAAGGCTTTTTTTGAACGATTAATAGTAAATATAATAATAATTTCAATTTTAACATTTGTATTGATTAAAATAACAAATTTAATTTGTTTATGTATATTATTTATCCCAATAATATATTTTATATTTGCTACCATAATATCAACTATAGAGAAAATAAAATATATAATGAAATTTGATAATAAAAGCATTAAAGATATAGAATTAAAATTACAAAATTCAATTTTTGATTCTATAGATTACACTATCACAGAAAATTTTATATTTGTTAAAAATAATTTAAAAATAATAAACTATAGTGATATATTTCTAATAAAAAAAGATAGTACATTTTCTGTTGGAAAAAGTATATATGTTTATCCTTGCGTATATATAGTATCAAAAGAAGGTAATTATTGTCTAATTAATTTTAATTCAAATTCATCATTTAAAATATTTGACATATATGATTTTATAATAAAAAAAAATCATGATGTTTTAATAGACGATACAAGAAAAAACAAAATTACATTACATAAAATGAAGGGTATAGAATTAAAAAAGAATTGGAAAATAAAAGCAAAAAGAAATATTAAATTATTTAGATTTTCAAAATTATATTAAAATAATTTTTTATATACTAGGAAAGTGCTTGGTAAATTTCACAAAAATTTCACACAAATCCTATTTGCAAACGTTTGTTCTTTTGCTATAATGTTAATACATTAATGATAAAGGGGAATTGGTATATGGAAAAAATGATGAAAGGATATATATTTAGATTATATCCAACAGAAAAACAAATTGAATTAATAGAAAAAAGTTTTGGATGCTCTAGATATATTTATAATTATTTTTTAGGTAAAAATAAAAACTATATAAATAGTTATAAGGCAATAAAAGAGATACCAAATCTAATAAAAGAAAAGCCATGGTTAAGTGAAGTAGATAGCTGTAGCCTTAGATGTAGTATATTTAATCTATAAGATAGTTTTGATAGATTTAAGTATGAGGAAATGGGAATGTCCTAACTATACTAATAATAATGAAAGGGATATCAATGCAAGTATCAATATAATGTTTGAAGGATTGAAAATATATATGAAGAAAGGATTAGAACTTCAGTCAAGTTAAAATTTTGACAATTAATAAATAAGTAGGGTGGCAACTATCCAAAGTTGGTCTATGGAGAAACACAAGTTTCGATGAAGTAGAAATGTATGACTGTGAAGTCATACGAGTCAAAATTTATTTTGACCATTGTTCTAATAAAAAAGCGTTATATTTTGTAATTGTTTTTGTTAAATAATACCCTAAGAAGTCAAAAAATATTATCAAAAGTAATAACATAAAAACAACTTTTTGACAAGTCGTTTAATATTTACTCGAAAAGTTCGAGTTTACTATCAATCTGGTAGCGACGGCATAAGTTTCTACTGTTTTTTAAGAAATTATTAAAAAACATTAACCAAAGGCAAATAAAAAAGGGAGAATCGCCTTATAAAATAAAGAAAAGTCTTGAATTTCAAGACTTCTTAAAAACCTATGGTAGCGACGGGGAGATTCGAACTCTCGACACCATGGGTATGAACCATGTGCTCTAGCCAACTGAGCTACATCGCCAAATAAGACAACAAATACATTATAACAAATAACTTTTTTTTTTGCAATACTTTTTTATCATTTTTTGATATAACCTGAATTTTTATTTGGAAGTCCGTTTCAAATAAAATACGGAAATAAGTCTGATTATAGTATAATATCTTAATGTTTCTTTGTAGTTGCAAGGAGGAATGAAAAATGAAAACTTGGAAACATTTAGATATTGAGAATAG
>JAFTRC010000001.1 GCA_017462455.1 Bacilli bacterium
ATTGATGAAGAATATATAAATGCACTTGCAGTATTTTAATTTAATAAATAGCCATAATAAAAACAAGGTAAAATTTTCAGTTTCCTTGTTTTTTAAAGGAAAAAATGATAAAATTATACAGTGAAAACGACTTTTAGTAATGTTTAATATCATTTAGTGTTATTTAGTCCGGAAAATGAAATTTGTGACTTTTATTAGTCCAGAACTAAAAAACTAATATTAACCAGATAAAAATAGTCCCAAGAGGACGAATTAAGGGACTAATAGTTGGCTGACAGTTATCTTTTAAAAGGTCACAAGAAAGGAGTAAAAATGTTTAAATTACACTCACCATTTCAACCAAGTGGCGACCAACCACAAGCGATTGAAAAATTAGTTAATGGATTAAAAGAGGGCAAGAAACACCAGACTTTAATGGGTGTGACGGGCTCTGGAAAAACATTTACAATGGCTAATGTGATAGCACAAGTAAATAAACCAACATTGATTTTAACACACAATAAAACACTTGCCGGACAATTATATTCGGAGTTCAAAGAGTTCTTCCCAGAGAACGCAGTAGAATATTTTGTATCATATTATGACTACTATCAGCCGGAAGCTTATGTAGCTAAAACAGATACATATATTGAAAAAGATGCGGCTATTAATGATGAAATTGATGAATTAAGGCATGCAGCAACAGCATCACTATTAAATTTTAATGATGTAATAGTAGTTGCTTCAGTTTCATGTATTTACGGTATTGGAGAGATGGAAGAGTATCAAAAGAAAATGTTAACTCTTTTTCAAGGACAAACTATTGATAGAGAAGAAATAATTGAAAAATTAATAGATATGTTATATGAAAGAAATGAAATAGATTTTAAAAGAGGAACTTTTAGAGCTAAAGGTGATATTATAGATATTGTTCCAATAAACGAACATACAAAAGGTATTAGAATAGAACTATTTGGAGATGAAATAGAGTCAATAAAAGAATTTGACCCAGTTACAGGTAGTATAACTGCAAATAAAAAATCTATATCTTTATTTCCTGCTAGTCACTTTGTAACCAGTCCAGAAAAATTAAAAATAGCTATAGAAAATATTAGAAAAGAATTAGATGAAAGATTAGATTATTTTCAAAAAAATAATAAACTTTTAGAATATCAAAGACTTAGTGAAAGAACTAATTATGATATGGAAATGCTAGAAGAAACAGGCTTTTGTAGAGGAGTAGAAAATTATTCTAGACCACTTGCTCTAAAAGAGCCAGGAGCAACTCCAACAACTCTAATTGACTTCTTTAAAGATGATTTCTTACTTTTTGTAGATGAATCTCATGTAACTCTTCCTCAAGTAAGAGGAATGTATAATGGAGATAGAGCTCGTAAAGAAGTACTTGTAGATTATGGCTTTAGATTACCTAGTGCCTTAGATAATAGACCCTTAAAATTTCCGGAATTTGAAGAAAAAATAAATCAAGTTATTTATGTATCAGCAACTCCAGGAGATTATGAGTTAGAAAAATCTCCAACTCCAGTAGAACAATTAATTAGACCTACAGGATTACTTGATCCAATTATAGAAGTACATCCAACTAAAAATCAAATAGATGATTTGATTAATGAAATAAATGAAAGAGTAGAAAAAAAAGAAAAAGTCTTAATAACTACTCTAACTATTAGAATGGCAGAAGAACTTACTCAATACTTAAAAGGCTTAGATATAAAAGTAGCTTACCTTCATTCTGAAATTAAATCATTAGAAAGACTTAAAATAATAAGAGACTTAAGAAAAGGTAAATATGATGTACTTGTTGGAATAAACTTACTTAGAGAGGGATTAGATATTCCAGAAGTTAGTTTAGTTGCTATTATGGATGCAGATAAACAAGGTTTCTTAAGAAGTGAAAGAAGTTTAATACAAACAATAGGACGTGCAGCTCGTAATGCTAATGGTAAAGTTATAATGTATGCAGATCAAGTTAGTGAATCGATGGATGTAGCTATAAAAGAAACAAATAGAAGAAGACAAATACAAGAAGAATATAATAAACAAAATAATATAGTACCAAAAACAATAACTAAAGAAATATCAGATATAGTATCTAATGAAGTAGAAGAAGAAATAAAAGAACCTGAGAAGATGTCTAAACAAGATAAAGCTAAACTTATGATTAGACTTGAAAATGAAATGAAAGAAGCAGCTAAGAACTTAGACTTTGAAAGAGCTATGGAACTTAGAGATATTTTATTTGAATTAAAAAGCGAATAGGAGTATGTATGAAAGTAATATTTGGAACAACTAATAAAAGAAAAATAACAGATTTACAAACTATAATAGATAATAATAATTTAGATTTAGAAATTTTAACTTTATCTGATATAGGTTGGAATTTAGGAGAGATAGAAGAAAATGGATCTACATTAGAGGAAAACTCATTAATTAAAGCTAAAGTAATTTATAATTTTTGTAAACAAAATAATATAAACTATCCTATTATAACTGATGATGCAGGATTGTTTGTTGATGCATTAAATGGTGAACCTGGAATATACACAGCTAGATATGCAGATAAAGAATTAAAGAATAATCCAGAGCTTCCAAAATATGAATGTGTTAATAAGTTATTAAGAAATTTAAAAAATCAAGAAAACAGAAAAGCAAAATATAGATGCGTTGTAACTTGCATGTTTGAAAATGGCGAATATTTTCAAACAAAAGGAGAAAGTGAAGGTTCAATTTCTGATGAAATTGTAGAACCAATAAGCAAACCATATTTTTATTCAGTATTTATTTTAGCTGGTGAAAATAGAACGTTTAATTTGCTTTCTAAAAAAGAAATAAAAGAAACATATAGATATAAAGCACTAGAAAAAACTTTAAAAAAATGTAATAATATCTGATTTGAATTAAAAAGCGAATAGGTATATAATATTAATAGGTGAGAAAATGAAAATAAATAAATGGCTAGATTGGCTTATACACATGGTAGGTTATGCTTTAGTACTTATAACAGTATCTGTAATATTTAATGATACTGTTTATATAGATAATTCATATTTTGGATTATGGGGACTTATTGCAGTAATAATAATATTTGTATTAAATAGAACTATAAAACCGTTATTAGTATGGATGACATTACCTTTAACAGCTTTAACTTTAGGTCTATTTTATCCGTTAATAAATATATTAATTTTAAAAATAACAGATTTCATATTAGGTATTCATTTTGACATAAGAGGAACAATATTCGTATTTATAGTATCAATAGTAATATCTATTATGAATGCTATTATGGATAATTTAATAATAGATACATTACTTAAGGGGAAAAAGAAATGAATCCAATATTAATAGACTTAGGATTTATACAAATTAGATGGTATTCTGTACTAATATTAGCTGCGTTTATAATAGGTTACTTTCTAGTAATAAATGGGTGTAAGAAAAAAGGTATATCGACAACACAAATTTCAGATATGTGCTTCTATTTAGTGATAGTTTGTATATTAGGTGCAAGACTATATTACTGTTTATTTAATTTAGATTATTATTCAAAAAATATACTTGATATATTTAAAATATGGGAAGGTGGCCTTGCCATACATGGTGGAATAATAGCTGGATTAATATTTATATTCTTTTATACAAGAAAAAAAGATATAAATTTATTAGAATTACTTGATATATATGCACCTGCGCTAGTTTTAGGACAAGCAATAGGTAGATGGGGTAACTTCTTTAACCAAGAAGCATTTGGACCAGAAACAACGATATCCACATTAAAAGATTTACATATTCCTCAATTTATAATAGATGGAATGTATATAAATCATGATTATTATCACCCAACATTCTTTTATGAATCAATAGGTTGTCTAATAATATTCATAATTATAATGAGTTTAAGAAATATAAAGAAAATAAAAACAGGTCAGGTAACTGCAATATACTTTATTGGTTATGGAATAATAAGATTCTTTATTGAAGGATTAAGACAAGATAGTTTAATGTTGTTTAATTTTAAAGTAGCTCAAATAGTATCAATAATAATGATACTAATAGGTATATGCTTATTAATATTACCTTATATCAAAAGACTTAAGAAAAAATCTTAAGTCTTTATTTTTGATTATATTGTCTTCCTTGTTTCATTTTATTAACTATTTCAGAATCTCTTTCAACATTAACAAATAATTGATATGGTTCAATATTTAGAGATGTAGCAATACTCTCAATCTTTGGAATAGTGGGACAGTGCAATCCTCTTTCTACATCTGTAATATATCTAGGACTTAATTTACTTAGTTCAGCAAGTTTTTCTTGTGAATAATTATTAACATATCTATAATATTTTATATTAAAAATAAGTAGGTCTCTTAAATTATTAAATTCTATTCTCATAATATCCTCCATTACAATTATGATATTATTTACTGCAAAATATTCACACGAACTATTTACTGCAAGAAAGAAATGTGTTATAATTCATAATGAAAGGAGTTGAAAAAATGGAAAAGAAAGAATATTTAAATGAAGAGATATATGAAAGAGGTAAGAAAAATCTTAAAACTATTGCATTAATAATTTTATTAGTGGGTTTATTTGTAGGAGGAAGTTTAATTCTTACAGGAATAGTAAAAACAAATAAAGCAAAACAAGCAAATGTGGAAATAACTGATAAAGCAGAGGAAAAACAACCAGAAAGAACGGAAAGTATAATTCAAAGTGAAATAGATGCTTTAAATGAAGAATTAATTCCTTTGAAAGCACAAAAAAGTAGCGAATTCAAAACAAATGGTTTTAGTGAAGAATATTATCGTTTAGATAATGAGATTGATAAAAAAGAAGAAAAAATAAGAGATTTAGAATCTGAATTGTTTGATTTAGAAAATGGAATTAGTGATACATTTGGTAATATTTTTAATAATACTAAAGACCAAATTTCAACAATAAAATATGTTCCATTTTATATAATTGGTGCATTTATAATAATTGTTAGTTGCATTATATCAGGATCAATATATTTATTTGCAAAGAGAAGAGAAATCAAGGCGTTTACTATTCAACAAACAATGCCTGTTACACAAGAAGTTATTGATAAAATTGCTCCAACTGTTGGAAATGCGGCTGGAACTATTGGAAAAGATATTGCTAAAGGTATTACTTCTGGAATAAAAGAAAGTTTAAATGATGAAGAAAAATAAAAATATGGGTTGAAACAACCTATGTTTTTAAAATAAAGGAGTATGTAAGTATGGATAAGAAAAAAATATTTATTATAATTGGTTCTATAATAGCTGCCATAATTATGATAATAGTAGTGGCAATTATTTTTAATAAAAAAGAACCAATAACTTATAATGTTTCTTTTGAAACAAATGGTGGGACTAAAGTAAGTTCACAAATTGTTAATGACGGTGAATTAGTACAAAAACCAACAGACCCAACAAAAGATGGATATATATTTATAGAATGGATTTTAAATGGAAAAATTTATGACTTTAGTTTACCAGTAAATTCCAATTTAGTATTAACTGCAAAATGGGAAGAACAAATAAAAAATATAGAAACTTTCGTAGTTAAATTCAATAGTGATGGAGGTACAACTATCTCTAATCAAGTTATAGAAAAAGGAAATAAGATTTTAAAACCGGAAGATCCAGTTAAAGAAGGTTATACATTTAAAGGCTGGACTTTAAATGATGAAATTTATAACTTTGAAACAATTGTTGAAGCTGATTTAGAACTTAAAGCAAAATGGGAAAAAGAACCAGTAATTAATACTACAACAAATAATAACAATATATCTAACAATAATAATACATCAAATAATAATAGTTCATCTGGTAACAATCAATTTACAGAAAACTCAAAAAAAGAAGTAAAATTAACAACCCCAACAATAACAAAAGTAGGATTTGGAGTAGGACCAGATGGGGCAGGAATGGATTTGAAATTAGAACCTGTAGGAGAAATAACAGGAGTAGAAGTATATGCAAGTACAGCAAGTAATGGAACATATGAAAAAGTCAAAACAGTATTAGTTGATGATTTAATAGATGGAGAAAAAGTAACAGTATTATTAAAA
>JAFTRC010000065.1 GCA_017462455.1 Bacilli bacterium
ATATGAATTATATAGATAAACATATAAAAAGAGTAGAACAAAATAAAACAATAGGAATAATAGTATCTGCAAAAGATAATAAAATCATATTAGAATATTGTAGTGATCCTAGAATATATGAAACAAAATTTATTTTAAATTAGGAGGTAAAATGAATTATTACAATCAAATAAAAGAAGAGTTAATAAATAATGAAGTGTATAAAAAGGCAAAAGATTATTCTAAAAATAGAAATGATTTAAGTACTTATTATAATGTAGGAAAAATTTTATGCGAAGCAGGTAAACATTATGGTGAAAGTATAATAAAAAATTATTCTAGAAAATTGACAATTGAATTAAATAAAAATTATTCTGTTACCTCTTTGAAATATATGCGACAATTTTATTTGTTTCAAAAAAGTCAACCACTGGTTGACCAATTGTCTTGGAGTCATTATACAATATTGTTGCCTTTAAAAGATGTTAATAAAATAAGTTATTATATTAATCAAATTATAAAATATAATTTAAGCAAAAGGGAACTTATTAATAAAATAAAAAATAAAGAATATGAAAGATTAGATGAAAATACTAAGAATAAATTAATAACTCAAGAAAAAACAGAAATAAAAGATTTTATAAAGAATCCAATAATATTAAAAAATACATATAATTTAGAAAAAATAACAGAGAAATATTTAAAACAAATAATATTAGAACAATTAAATACTTTTTTATTAGAATTAGGAGAAGGTTTTTGCTACATAAGAGATGAATACAAAATAAAAATAGGAGATAGGTATAACTATATCGACTTATTACTGTTTAATATAAAATATAATTGTTACGTAGTTGCAGAATTAAAAGTAACAGAGTTAAAAAAAGAACACATAGGTCAAATACAAACCTATATGAATTATATAGATAAACATATAAAAGGAGTAGAGCATAATAAAACAATAGGAATAATAGTATCAGCAAAAGATAATAAAATAATTCTAGAATATTGTAGTGATCCTAGAATATATGAAACAAAGTTTATATTAAGTTAGGAGGAAAAAATGAATTATTACAATCAAATAAAAGAAGAGTTAATAAATAATGAAATATATAAAAAAGCAAAAGATTATTCTAAAAATAGAAATGATTTAAGTACTTATTATAATGTAGGAAAAATTTTATGCGAAGCAGGTAAACATTATGGCGAAAGTATAATTAAAGATTATTCTATAAGATTAACTAATGAGTTAGGAAAAGGATATAGTCAAAGAAATTTAAGGAATATGAGGCAATTTTATAAAATATCACAAAAATGGCAGACAGTGTCTGCCAAATTAAGTTGGAGCCATTTGTGTGAGATACTTTGGTTTGAGGATAGTAAATTTTTATATTATATTAAAACTACAGAGAATCAAAACCTATCAATCAGACAGTTAAGAGAAAAAATTAAAAACAAAGAATATGAAAGATTAGATGAAACTACTAAAAATAAATTAATAACTCAAGAAGAACTAAAAATAAATGATTTCATTAAAAATCCAATAGTATTAAAAAATACTTATAATTTAGAAAAAATAACTGAGAAATATTTAAAACAAATAATATTAGAACAATTAAATACTTTTATGAAAGAATTAGGTGATGGTTTTTCATATGTCGATAATGAGTATAAAATAAAGATTGGAGATAGGTATAACTATATCGATTTGTTATTATATAATATAAAATATAATTGTTACGTAGTTGCAGAATTAAAAGTAACAGAGTTAAAGAAAGAACACATAGGTCAAATACAAACCTATATGAATTATATAGATAAACATATAAAAAGAGTAGAACAAAATAAAACAATAGGAATAATAGTATCTGCAAAAGATAATAAAATCATATTAGAATATTGTAGTGATCCTAGAATATATGAAACGAAGTTTATATTAAATTAAAAAATCCCAAATGGGACTTATTTCTTATTTTCAATAATTTTATCAACAATACCATAATCTGTAGCTTCTATAGCACTCATAAAATTATCTCTATCGGTATCTTTTTCTATAATATTTAAATCTTTACCAGTATTATTAGAAAGTATTTTATTTAGTTTATCTTTAGTTTTTAAAATGTGTTCAGCAGCTATTTTAATTTCAGTAGCTTGACCTTGAGCTCCTCCTAAAGGTTGATGAATCATAACTTCACAATTAGGTAGTGCATATCTTTTTCCTTTAGTACCACTACTAAGTAAAAATGCTCCCATAGAAGCACACATCCCCATACCAATAGTAGAAACATCACTAGATATAAAATTCATAGTGTCATAAATGGCCATTCCATCAGTCACACTACCTCCAGGAGAATTAATATAAACACTAATATCCTCGTTGTTAAGAGAATCTAAATAAAGTAGTTGAGCAACCACACTATTAGCTAAGTCAGTATTAATTTCTCCATTAATTATTATAATTCTATCTTTAAGTAATCTTGAATAAATATCATAAACTCTTTCACTATTATTAACCTTATCTATAACTGTAGGTATTATCATAAAATCATCTCCTATGTATATAATAGTTATAAATGCGACTTTTATTCATTAAAAAAGTCGACAAAGTTATATTTTTTTGATAAAATTGTTATAGAAGATAAGAGGGATACTATGAATAAGAAAATAAAAGTTACATTTAGAGGTAGTGAAGTATTTGAATTTGATGAAGGAACAACTTATAAAGATATAGCTGATAATTTTAAAAGTTATTTTAATTATGATATATTAGCTGCAAAAGTCGATAACAACATAGTAGATTTAAGTGATACTTTGAAGAAAAAATGCAACATAGATTTTTTTGACAGAAGTTCATCTATTGGAAATGCTGTATATGCAAGAAGTGCGAGATTTATACTTATACTTGCCGTTAGAAATATTTTAGGCAATGATGTAGAAGTAATAACAGAACACTCAATGGATAGAGGTGTATATTGTTCTATACATGGTGCTGAATTAACTAAAGATATAGTAAAGAAAATATCTAAAGAAATGAAAGAGATAGTAAAAGAAAAATATTTATATACTAAACTTAGTGTATCAAGAATAGATGCGATTAGATATTTTAAAAAGTTAAAACAAAATGATAAAGTTAATTTATTAAAATATATTTCTAATACTTATATAAATTTATATAGAATTAATGATTTATATGATTATTTTCATGGTAAAATGGCATATAGTACAGGACAAATTAATGAATTTAAGTTAACATATATAAAAGATAATGGATTTGTTATGTCTTTACCTGATACAACAAACCCAGAATGTACTTTAGATTATACACATTATGATAAAGTATTTGATAAATTCTATGATTATACTGAGTGGGGAAGGCTTCTGGGAATAGATCATGCATCCGATTTAAATAGGGTTGTTTCACAAGCTAAAATAGGTGAATATGTAAATTTAGCTGAAGCTTATTATGATGCGCAACTAGCTAAAATAGCTGATGAAATATATAATAGTGATAGAAAAATAAAATTAGTTTTACTTGCAGGTCCATCATCAAGTGGAAAAACAACAACATCTAAGAAGTTAAGTATTTATTTAAGAAGTAAAGGATTTGTAACTCATGCAATAGAACTTGACAATTATTTTACTGATTTAGATAAAAGACCTTTAGATGAAAATGGTAAACCTGATTTTGAGTCAGTTAGAGCTCTAGATATAAATTTATTTAATAAACAATTATCTCAGTTATTAGAAGGCAAAAAAGTAAATTTACCTACATTTAATTTTGTATTAGGCAAAAGAGAGTATAAAGGAAATACATTACAACTTGGAGAAAAAGATATAATAATAGTAGAAGGTCTTCATGCTTTGAATGATGAGTTAACACTCTCTATAAGCAAAGATCAAAAATATAAAATTTATATTAGCCCATTAACTTATCTTAATGTAGATAATCATAATCATATCCATACGAGTGATATTAGAAAATTAAGAAGAATAGTTAGGGATAGTAAAACGAGGGGTTATGGCGCACGTGATACTCTTAGAATGTGGCCAACTATAAAAGCAGGAGAAAGAGAAAATATATTTAAGTTTCAAAATGATGTTGATATAGTGGTAAACTCATCACTTCTATATGAGATTGGGGTATTAAAAACTTATGTAGAACCTTTATTATTTAATGTTAATGAGGATGATCCAGAGTATCCTGAAGCATTAAGATTAATAAATTTCTTAAGAAACTTTTTACCAATACCAAGTGATGATGTTCCACCAGATTCAGTATTAAGAGAATTTATAGGTGGTAGTTGCTTTAAAAATTAGAAAGAAGGAATAAATATGATAAGAGTAGCAATTAATGGATTTGGAAGAATAGGAAGATTAGTGTTTAGAATTATGGAGGAAGATCCTAATTTTGAAGTTGTCGCAATAAATGATTTAACAGATGCAGAACAACTTGCTTATTTACTTAAATATGATACTAATCATGGTAACTATAGAGTAAATGAAATAGGTTTCGAAGATAATTTTATAATTGTTGGGGATAGAAAGATTAGAGTATATTCTGAAACTGATCCAGCTAATTTACCATGGAAAGAATTAAATATTGATGAAGTATTTGAGTGTACTGGTAGATTTACTGATAAGGATAAAGCAAGTGCTCATATAACTGCAGGAGCTAAGAAGGTTATAATAAGTGCTCCAGCTAAGGGAGATTTAAAAACTATAGTTTATAATGTAAATGAAGAAACTTTAGATGGAACTGAAGAAGTTATAAGTGCTGCGAGTTGTACAACAAATTGTCTTGCTCCAGTGCTTAATATAATAGAAAAAAATATTGGAATAACAAAAGGATATATGACTACAGTTCATGCTTATACCAACGATCAAGCAACACTTGATATAGCTCATAAAAAAGGTATAAATGCAAGACGTGGCCGTGCATGTGCTGCTAATATAGTTCCATCTTCAACAGGAGCTGCGAGTGCTATTGGACTGGTAATACCATCTTTAAAAGGAAAATTAGATGGTGGGGCTTTACGTGTACCGGTTTCTACAGGTTCAGTAATAGATTTAACATTAGAATTAAATAGAAATACTAGTGTTGAAGAAATAAATAAATTATTTAAAGAAAATGCTAATGAAACAGTAGGATTTACTATGGATCCAATTGTATCAAGCGATATCAAAGGTTCATATTTAGGCGGACTAATAGATGGACAACTTACTAAAATAATAGAAGTAGATAGAAAACAATTAGTTAAAGTAATTGCTTGGTATGATAATGAAATGAGTTATTCAGCTCAAATGGTAAGAACTGCTAAATACTTTGGAAATATTTAATTATGTTTTATATACAATTAATAGGGTTACTTGGTTTCTGCATACTAGTTTTATCATTTTATAAAAAAGAAACTATTAAAATCTTAACTTATCAAATAACATCCAATTTTGCTTATACAGTACATTATTTTTTACTTGGAGGGTTATCTGGAGCTTTTTGTAGTTTGATAGGTATAATAAGAAATATAGTATTGATAAAATATAACAATAAAAATGTTGTAATACCTCTTTTTATTTCTTTATATCTTTTAGTAACCATAGTGTTTTATGAAAATATTTATTCAATATTTCCAATGATAGCTAATTCTTGTTATTTAGTAACACTCACATATAAAGATAAAAAAACTTTGCTTATAGGAGCTATTATAAGTTCAATACTTTGGATATTATATTCAATATTTGTAAATTCTTATATAAGTATAGTTACAGAATCAATACTTATAGTATCTAATATTATACAACTTGTTAGAATAAAAAAGATAAATAATATATAAATAAAGATAGAAATTTCTATCTTTTTGTTGTCTTAAACATTTGTTTGTGTTATACTTATAGTGGTGATAGTATGTATGAATATATAAAAGGAAGAATAGTTAATCAAGAAAGTAATTATATAACAGTAGATAATAATGGTATAGGGTATTTAATATATGTACCAAATCCATATTCATTTGAATTAAATAAAGATTATACTGTATATGTATATCAACAAATAAGAGAAGATGAACAAAGTTTGTATGGATTTAAAACTATAGAAGAAAAAGAATTATTTTTAAAACTAATAAATGTTAAAGGATTAGGATGTAAAATGGCTCTTCCTATGCTTGCAACAGGATCAATAAGTGGTATTATGGATGCCATAGAAAGAGAAAATATTTTGTATTTAAAGAAATTTCCAAAAATAGGAGATAAAGTAGCCAAACAAATAATACTTGATTTGAAAGGTAAATTAAATACAACTATAGCTAATAGTTCAGTTAAAGATTATGATGAATTAATAGAAGTATTAAAAGGATTAGGGTATAAGCTAACAGATATAAATAAAATTCTTCCATCTATTAAATCTGATTTAAATATAGAAGAACAAGTAAAGGAAGCATTAAAATTAATGTTAAAATAATATGATAATAGGGATAGATGTAGATGATACTTTAGTTAGTACTAGTGAATCTTTTGAATTAGTAAAGAAAAAACATAATTTAAATTTTAATAAAAAATTTAAAGATAAATTTTCAAAAGATGAATGGAATTTTATTTGTAAAAATTATTTAGAAGAAACTTTAAAGGGTGCTAAATTAAAAGAAGATGCTAAAGAAGTACTTAATTATTTAAATAGTTTAGGATATAAGTTAGTTATAATAACTGCTAGAAGTAATAAATACTGTAAGAATATAGAAGAGTTTACTATAGAATTTTTAAAAAAAGAAAATATAAAAATATCTGAATTTTATTTTGGAAAACATAAAAAATCTGATTTAGCTAAAAGATTAAATTTATATTTAATGATAGATGATAGTGAATTTGTTTATAAAAATATGAAAAAAGATAATATAGATTGTATTTTATTTGGAGATAAAATAAAAAATTGGAAAGAAGTTTTAGAATACATCAAGAGAGAGGAGCAATAATATGGAAAGATTAATAAGTGAAGAAGAGTTAGTAGAAGATAACTTTGAAAAAAATATAAGACCAGATAGTTTAGAAGAATATGTTGGACAAAGCGAAGTAAAAGAAAATTTAGGCATATTTATTAAAGCTGCAAAACTAAGAGAAGAACCTTTGGATCATGTACTTTTATATGGCCCACCAGGTCTTGGAAAAACAACACTTGCTTTTATAATTGCTAATGAACTTGGAAGTAATATAAAAACTGCTAGTGGTCCTTCTATTGAAAAAAGTGGAGATTTAGCTGCAGTTCTTTCTAATCTAGAACCTGGAGATGTTCTTTTTATAGATGAAATACATAGAATACCTAGGTTTGTAGAAGAAATATTATATTCTGCTATGGAAGATTTTACTTTGGATATAGTAATAGGTACTGAAAATTCTAGTAGAAATATAAAAATAGATTTGCCTCCATTTACTTTAGTAGGTGCAACTACACGTGCAGGAGATTTAACTAGTCCATTAAGAGATAGATTTGGAATAATAAATAAATTAAATTATTATACAGAAAATGAATTAAAGAAAATTGCAATTAGAACTAGTAAAGTTTTAGGATGTGAAATAGATGAAGATGCTGCATTAGAACTTGCTAGAAGAAGTAGAGGAACTCCTCGTATTTGTAATAGGTTATTTAAAAGAGTTAGAGATTTTGCTATAGTAATGGGTAATGGTAGAATAGATTTAAGTATTACTAAGTTAGCTTTAGATAAATTAAAAGTAGATGAATTAGGACTTGATGAAACAGATTATAATTTACTTAAAGCAATTATAGAAAGATTTAATGGTGGACCAGTAGGAATAGAAGCTATTGCATCTTCAATTGGAGAAGAACAAACTACAATAGAAGATGTATATGAGCCGTATTTACTTCAAACAGGACTTTTAAAAAGAACTACAAGAGGTAGAATGGTTACAGAAAAAGCTTATAATCATTTAGGAATTCCTTATAAAGAAAAATAATAAAAAATTTATAATTGTTAATATTAATAGTGGTGAGAGTGTATGAAGAAGTTTTTAGTTTTATTAATTGTTCTGCTTTTAGTTGGTTGTGATAAAATAGAAGAACAACCAAAAGAAAAAAATAAAAAAGATATAGAACAAAAAGAAGAAATAAAAGAAGAAGTAAAAGAATTAACTGTAGAAGATTATCAAAATAATAATGTAGATGAATTAGGAGAAGTTCCTATTATGATGTATCATGGAATACATAATAAAAGTAATAGTGATACTGAGTATACAGGTGGCAATGTAGATAAAGATGGTTATCAAAGAACTGCTGAAGCTTTTAGAAATGATTTAGAGTTTTATTACAATGAAGGTTATAGAATGATAAGACTTACTGATTATGTAGATGGAAATATAGATGTAGAACTAGGTAAAAGTCCAATTATTCTTACGTTTGATGATGGACTTTCTAACAATATAAAAGTTACGGGACTTGATGATAATGGAGATATAATAATAGATCCAAATTCAGCAGTTGGAATACTTGAAAGTTTTAAAGAAAAATATCCTGATTTTAATGTAACAGCTACATTTTTTGTAAATGGTGGATTGTTTGAACAGGAAGAATATAATGAAAAAATATTAAATTGGTTAGTAGATAATGGATATGATATAGGTAATCATACTTATACTCATGTTAATTTTAGTAATGTTGATAGTTCTAGGACACAGGAAGAAGTAGGGAAGATTTATAAGCTTCTTGATGAAATAATTCCTGAAAAATATGTAAATATAGTCGCGCTTCCTTTTGGTTCTCCATATAATTTAGAACACGATAATATGCAATATATATTCAATACTAATTATAATGGAAAAAAATATGAAACTAAATCTACATTAAGAGTAGGGTGGAAAGCGGAAAGTTCGCCATTTTCAACAGATTTTAATCCTAAATTTCTAAAAAGAATTAGAGCTTACGATAACAATGGTGTTGAATTTGATATAGAAATGAATTTTAAATTGTTAGAAAATAATAGATACATATCAGATGGAAACATTGATACCATAGTTATTCCAAGTTCAAAAGAATCCTTAGTAAATAATAATGACTCAAAAGAGATAATTACATATTAGTCTCTTTTTAGTTATTTTCAAACCACTAAAAATGTGATATACTTTATATATAGTATAAAATAGGAGTGATAATATGGCTTTAAATCCGATGGTTTATATTGATGATATATTTGCCACAGAACAACAATATCTAGTTTTTCTTAATCGTAATTTATTAAATGCATATTATTTAGATCAATTAAAAGATTTTTATGTAGGTAAAAAAGAAGAAATTTTAAAAGATGAAAATGCAATTAATAATAAATTTTTAAGTAATACTTTAAACATGATAAATAAGATGTTGAATGATATAGAAGAATTAATAGAATTACGCAAACAAGGTATAAATGTTGATGTAAAACAATTATCTAATAGTTTCTTGATTAATCAAATAAATAATAATGTAAAAGATGATGTAACGGTATTAAGCTTAAATGATGATTATTTATGTGATGAGTTTGATGAGGAAGTTAAACCTTTAAAAAGATAACAAAAAAATCCAAATTAATTGGATTTTTTTGTTTGTTTTAATTATTAATTATTTTCAACTTTATTTAAAGTTCTTTTTTCTCTCGCGCTCATTCTTACTTTAGAACCATCTGCTAAAGTAACTAATTGTAAGTTAACTTTTTGAGCATGTTTAGTAGCTCTACAAGAGTGAGATCTTCTATTTCCAGATAATGGTTTTTTAGCTGTTACTTTTCTTGCCATAATATTCCTCCGTTCAAAGTTTTTTTCCCTATGCCAATAAAGTTTATCATATTTTTAAAAATAAGTCAAATATTTTCAAGAAATTTGTTTAAAATAAAAGTGATTTATAGTAAAATATATGTAGGAGGGATAATATGTATACACCACTTTATATAAAAACAGATAATAGTTTACAAACATCACTTATTAAAATTAAAGATTTAATTGAGTTTGCTAAAACTAATAATATAAAATCCCTTACTATAACAGATAATAATATGTATGGAGTTATGGACTTTTATAAAATGTGTATAACTAATAATATTAAACCAATAATAGGTTTAGAAATAGAGTATAATGAGAAAAAAATAGTACTCTATGCAGAAAATTATGATGGATATAAGAATTTAATAAAGTTATGCACAATCTTTTCAGAAAAAAATATAGAACTAAAAGATTTAGAAAAATATTCTAAAAATTTATTGTGTATAACGCCATATGAAAGTTTAAGTATTTATAATGATATTAAAAGTTTTTATAAGCATATTTTTATAGGTTATAAAAATATAGATGAATTAAACAATATAGATTACGATAATACTATTTATATGAATGAAACATTATATTTAACTAAAAAAGATAGTGAATATATAAAATATATGGATGCAGTTAGAACTGGAGTAACAGTAGATTTAGTATCTAGTAATCATTTAAATAATTATATACTAATAGAAGAAGAATTTAGTAATAAATTTAAAGATAGCATCAGTAATAATCATTTAATAACAGATTTATGTAACGTAGAAATTCCTTTTAATCAAAAACTAATGCCTAAATTTGTGAATGAAGAAGGTGTTGATAGCTATACATATTTAAAGAAAAAATGTATAGAAGGGTTAAGACATCATTTTGGTAATACAGTAAAACAAATATATAAAGAAAGACTTAAATATGAATTAGATATAATAAATAAAATGGGCTTTTGTGATTATTTCTTAATTGTATCCGATTATGTTAAGTATGCAAAAGATAATAATATAATAGTAGGTACAGGAAGAGGAAGTGCAGTAGGTTCACTTGTATCATACTGTCTTATGATTACAGATGTAGATCCTATAAAATATAATTTATTATTTGAAAGATTCTTAAATCCAGAACGTATAAGTATGCCCGATATCGATATAGATTTCGAACACATTAAACGAGAAGAAGTAATAAATTATTGTATAGAAAAATATGGAATGAAAAGAGTTGTACCTATTATTACTTTTGGAACTCTTGGAGCTAAACAAGCTATAAGAGATGTAGGAAAGGCTATGGATATAGAATTAGGCTTAGTAGATAATTTATGTAAATTAATAGACTCTAGAAAGACATTAAAAGAAAATTATAGTGATAATACTAAAATAAAAGATCTATTAGAAAGAAAAGATGAGTTAAAAGAATGTTATAAAATAGCTAATAAGTTTGAAGGACTTAAAAGACATACATCTATACATGCTGCAGGTGTTATTATGTCTAGTGTAGAGTTAGATGAAGTAATTCCTCTAGATAAAAGTCATGATTTCTACGTAAGTGGATATGATATGACATATTTAGAAGAAATAGGGCTACTAAAAATGGACTTTCTTGCAATTAAATACTTAACAACAATCCATAATATTATAGATAGTATAAATAAAGATTATAATTTGAATATTAAGTTTGATGAAATACCTTTAAATGACTCTAAAGCTTTAGATATATTTAATAAGTCAGATACTATAGGTATATTTCAATTTGAATCAGATGGTATGATTAATTTTCTAAGAAAACTAAAAGTGACTAGTATGGATGATATATTTGCAGCTATTGCTTTATTTAGACCAGGACCTATGAAAAACATACCAACATATATAAATAGAAAAAATGGCAAAGAAAGAATAGACTATATAGATCCATCTTTAGAAAAGATATTAAAACCTACTTATGGAATAATGATATATCAAGAACAAATAATGCAAATTGCTAGAGAAATGGCAGATTATACATTAGGAGAAGCTGATATACTTAGAAAAGCTATGAGTAAAAAGAAAAAAGATATACTACTTAAAGAAAAAGAAAAATTTACTACAAGAGCTATAAATAAAGGTTATGATGTAAAATTAGTAGAGAGAGTATATGAATTTATGCTTAAGTTTGCTGAATATGGATTTAATAAATCCCATTCAATAGGATATTCAATTGTTGCTTATAAAATGGCTTATTTAAAAGCTCATTATCCTAAAAACTTTATAACTTATTTACTTTCTATGGAAATAAACGATAATACAAAAACTAAACAATATATTTATGAAGCTAAAAAGAATAATATAAATATACTAAAACCTGATATTAATTTAAGTGAGAGAACATATAAAATAGAAGATAAGGGTATAAGATATCCACTCTCTAATATAAGAAATGTAGGTATGCAAGGTTCTGAACTTATAATAAAAGAAAGAGAAAATGGTCCATATATCGATATATATGATTTTGTTAGAAGATGTTATGGTAAGAGTGTTACAACTAAAACTTTAGAATCACTTATATATGCAGGAGTATTTGATAGTTTTGGATATAATAAAAAAACACTGATAAATAATTTAGATTTAATTATAAATTATGGAGAATTAATCAGTGATTTAGATAGAGAATTTGCTTTAGAACCAGAAATAATAAAGTATGAAGAATATACTAATAAAGAATTAATGGAACAAGAATTAAATGTATTTGGCTTATATCTTACTAATAATCCAATAACTGAGTTAAAATTAAAACATAGTAATATAATTAATTTAAATGAAATAGAAAATTATTTTGATAAAGTTATAAACATAATAGTTTATGTAGATAAAGTAAAAGAGGTTAATACTTCTAAGGGAGATAAAATGTGCTTTATAAGTGGTAGTGATGAATTATCTACTACTGATATAGTGTTATTTCCTAAAATTTATGAAAAATATAATACATTAACTCATGGTGATATAATACTTGTAAAAGGTAGAGTAGAAAAAAGATTTGATAAACATCAAGTAGTAGTTAATGAACTTAAAAAGTTATAAGAAATACTTATAGCTTTTTTGATAAAATGAATAAAAGTATTGCAAACATATATTCGTGATGATATAATATATATGTAGGAAAGAAGATATGAAAGTAAGGAGTGATTTAATAAATAAAATTGGAGGTATTTAAGATGCAAAATGATAAATTAAAAACGATAACTAATCTCTTTGAAGGAAAGGAAATTAGAAGTCTTTGGGATTCAGAAATAGAAGACTATTATTTTAGTGTAGTGGACGTGATTAGTGTTTTAACTGATGCTAATATTCCTAGAAATTATTGGAGTGATCTAAAACGAAAATTAAAATCAGAGGGGAGTGAACTGCACGAAAATATCGTGCAGTTGAAGTTGAAAGCTTCAGATGGAAAGTATAGAAATACTGATGTATTAGATACAGAGGGAATATTTAGACTTATAGAATCGGTTCCGAGTAAGAATGCTGAACCTTTTAAACTTTGGTTAGCTAAGCTTGGTAGACAAGAAGTAGATAACGTATTTGATCCATCTAAAGGAATAGATAAAATGATAGATTATTATTTAAAGAAAGGGTATTCTTTAGAATGGATAGAAGCTAGAATAAAAGCTATAATAAATCGTAAAAAATTAACTCATACTTGGAAAGAAAATGGAATTGAAAGTAATAATGAATATGCTATATTAACTAATGAAATATATAAATCTTGGTCTGGAATGAAAGCTAGTGAATATAAAAAATTTAAAGGAATAAGAAAAGAATCTTTAAGAGATAATATGACAGATATAGAAGTCGTTTTAACGGATTTAGGAGAACTTGCAACTAGAGAACTCGCTAAAAAACATAAGCCTACTGGACTTGAAGAAAATAAGAAAATTGCTAAAGTAGGTGGCAATGTTGCTAAAGTTGCAAGAGATGACTTAGAAGAAAAATTAGGAGAATCTATTATCAGTTCTCAAAATATTTTAAATTATCAATATGTTGATAATAGTAAACAAATAGAAAATAAGTAGGTGATATGCATGAAACAAATTAAACATATAGGTGCTTATGGATTAATTATTAATGATAATAAAATATTATTAATTAAAAAGAAAGGTGGTCCATATGATGGTAAATTAGATTTACCAGGAGGAACTATAGAATTTAATGAAAGTATAGAAGAAGCGTTAATAAGAGAATTAAAAGAAGAAGTAGGTATAGAAATAACAGATTATAAATTGTTTGATGTAGTGACAACTAATGTAAAATGGAATCATAAAAATCAATTATTAGAAACAAAACATATTGCTATATTATATAAGATAAATGAATTCAAAAATGAAATAAAAGATACTATAGAAATAACACAAATAAATGATGATTCAATGGGCGCACAATATTATGATATAGATACATTAACTAAAGATGAATTATCAAATATAGCTTTACTGGCTTTAAAAAAATTAAATTAATATTGATAAAAGGTGAAAAAATATAATAAACACCTTTTTTCTTACGTACTTTGTCAAAAAAATTCGCAAATTTTTAGAGTAAAATCCGTTTTTTAAGAAAATTTATAAATTATTAGACTTAAATCCGTATTTAATAGTAGAAAAGGGACTTAAGTCTTTTAATTTTATAAAAAATAAGAGTATTATTCCACGACGAAAATAACA
>JAFTRC010000066.1 GCA_017462455.1 Bacilli bacterium
AAGATTTAGATTTAGATATTAATCAAAAGTTAGCAAAAATGAGTAAGGGTATGCAAGAAAAAGTTCAATTAGTTCTTGTAATGTCTAGAAATGCTGATTTATATGTTTTAGATGAACCATTAGGTGGTGTAGATCCAGCAACAAGAGATTATATTTTAGATACAATACTATCAAATTTTAATGAAAATGCTAGTGTTATTATTTCAACACATTTAATATCAGATATTGAAAAAATATTAGATGAAGTCATATTTATTGATAAAGGACAAATTGTGTTACAAAGTGATGCTGATAAACTTAGAAATAAAGAAAATGCATCAATTGATGAAATTTTTAGGAGGATGTTCAAATGCTAAGTAAGTTATTAAAATATGATTTAAAATATATGATAAAGAACATGTCTATATTTTATGTATTAGCTATATTTTTTGCTATAACAACAAGAATATTATTTAATATGGAACAATCAATAATTATTAATATAATTGGACAAATTAGTGTAGGATGTATGTTTTCTATGATATTTAGTATTTTAATTAATACTATGATGAGAAGTTGGGTTAGATTTAGAGATTCATTATACAAAGATGAATCTTACTTAACACATACACTTCCGGTTACTAAGAATGAATTATATAATTCACAATTTATTCAAACGCTTATCTTTTTCTTTATAGGGTTTATTTTTGTTTTAATAAGTCTATTTATTGCATATTATTCAAAAGATAATTGGTTAGTTCTAACAGATTATATAAAAACTATTACTACAGGATTAAATATGAATACTTCATTCTTCATTATAATTTTTATTACACTTATATTTCTAGAAGTATTTAATGCAATTCAATGTGGATTCTATGGAATGATTTTAGGGCATAAAAAGAATAATGCAAAATTGGGGTATTCAGTGTTGTTTGGATTTATCATTTATTTAGTAGCTCAAACATTAGTGTTAATATTGATGTTTGTATATGGATTATTTGATTCTTCCATAATGGAGCTTTTTAAAACAACTACAATTAATATTGATGTAAATGCATTTAAGATTCTAGCTATAGTAACTTCTTTATTATATTTAGTAATTATTTTTATCATGAGTATATTATGCAAAAAAGAATTAAACAAAGGTGTTAATATTGAATAAAATAATTTTACACTTTTAAAAGTTTATACTTTACACTTTTTAAAGCAAAACAACTTCAAAAATTGAAGTTGTTTTTTTGTCAAAAAAGATACAATTTTAAAGAAAATTTTGGACTTGTTTTTGGTCTTGTTTTAGGAAAATATTACCTAAAAAAATCTTCAAAAACATTAACAAAAGTTAGAAAAACATTAACATAAACTCACCTTATTTCTCTTTATAAACTATTATTTTACAAAGTAAAACTCATTTTTTGTTTAAAATAAAGGTCTCCTGTTCATTATATAGTGAAAGGAGATATTTATGGCACGTCATAAGGTCGAACTAGTTGGCGTGAATACTGCGAATTTAAAAGTTTTAAGCAATGAGGAAATGACTGAATTATTTAAAAAATATAATGAAGGAGATAAGTTTGCTAAAGATGATTTGGTGAATGGTAATCTTAAGTTAGTTTTAAGTATATTAAGAAAATATAATAATAGATGTGATAATATGGATGATTTATTTCAAGTAGGGTGTATAGGTTTAATAAAAGCTATAGATAATTTTGATCTTAGTTTTGATGTTAAGTTTTCTACTTATGCAGTACCTATGATACTTGGAGAAATAAAAAGATATTTAAGAGATAATAATAGTGTTAGAGTTGCTCGTAGTATCAAAGATATTGCTTATCATGCTTTTCAAGTTAAAGAAGAGTTGACAAACTCATTAAATAGAGAGCCTACTATAAGAGAAATTTCAGAAAAATTAGGATTAACTGAGTTTGAAGTAAGTAATGCGATTGATAGTATGAAAGACACAGTAAGTATTTTTGAACCTATTTATAGTGATGGTGGAGATACTATTTATCTTGCAGATCAATTAGAAGATAAAAAAAGTAAGATGAATGCAATCGATGACAGAGTTGCTTTAAAGGAGGCTATAAATAATTTGAAAGATAAGGAAAAGTTTATAATAATAGAAAGATATATAACAGGTAAAACTCAAATGGAATTAGCAGAAGAAATAGGAATATCTCAAGCGCAAATTTCAAGATTAGAAAAAAGTGCATTAAAAAACATAAAAAATAATATAAAATAAAAAAATGTGGTATAATTGATTTATGGGTGGTTTTATGAATCATGTTTTTATAATTAATCCAGAATCTGGTAAAAGAAAAGGGTTATATACTGGTCAGGTGATTGATAATTATTTAAAAACTAAAAAAGTAAATTATAAAATTCATTATACTGATAAAAAAGATGATGCTACAGAAATTGCTAATTTATATAAAAGTTCAGATAATGTTATATATAGTGTTGGAGGAGACGGAACACTAAATGAAGTAGTTAATTCTTTAGCTAATTCTGATGCAATATTATCTATTGTTCCTGTTGGAAGTGGTAATGACTTTTACAGATGCTTTAAAGATTTTAATGGAGAATATATAGATTTAGGATTAGTAAATAATAAATATTTTATAAATATAGCATCTTTAGGTTTAGATGCATCAATAGCTAATGATGCAAATAAATTAAAGGATAATAAAATACCAAATAAGATAGTTTATATTTTGAGCTTAATAAAAAATTATTTAAATTATTCTGATATAGAATTAAATGTAAATGGTATAAAAAACAATTTATTGCTTTTTGCGGTTTGTAATGGATCTTTTTATGGGGGAGGATTCCAAATTGCTCCATATGCCAAATTAAATGATGGCTTGTTAGAAGTTTATGAAGCTAAAAATTTAAATAAAATAGATACTCTTAAATTGTTATCAAAATTAATTAAAGCTACACACACACAAGATTCTAATGTATCATACTATAAAACAGATGGTATTACTGTAGAATCTGAAATATCATTACTATGTAATGTAGATGGAGAAATAATTAAAGATAAAAAGTTTGTTTTTTCATTAGACCATGAAGCTATAAAAATATTAAAATATGATGAGTTAGGAATAAATGATTTGCTAAAAAATAAAAAATTAATAAAATAGGCTCTTATAAGCCTTTTTTTCATATAATATAGTGGTGGTTATATGAGACTTTCTGACTTACAAAATAAAACTGTTGTAAATCTAATAGATGGAAAGAATATAGGTAATATAATAGATTTAAATATAAATGATAAAGGTGAAGCTACTGGCTTGGTAGTAGAAAAACATAAATTTTTAATTTCATATTTTTCAAGCAAAAAAGAAATGGTTATTAAATGGGAACAAATAGAAAAAATAGGTGAAGATGTTATTTTAGTTAAGGTTGTTTATTAAAAAAAAATATGATACAATTAAGGTGGTGATTATATGAAAGTTTTGTTATATACAGAATTTGCTAAGATGAATGGAAAATCTGGGCTTGGAAAAGCTATTAAACATCAAATGAAGGCTTTAGATGAAAACAATATTGAATATACTACAGATTTAAAAGATGATTACGATTTAGTTCATATTAATTATTATGGCCCTAGATCATATTTACTTGCTAAAGAAGCAAAAAGAAAAGGTAAAAAAGTAGTGTATCATGCTCATTCTACAGAAGAAGATTTTAAAAATTCATTTATATTATCAAATCAAATAGCTCCTCATTTTAAAAACTGGATTATAAAGTGTTATACATTAGGAGATCATATTTTAACTCCAACTCCATATTCTAAAAGTTTATTAGAAAGTTATGGTATTAAAAATCCAATAACTGCTATAAGTAATGGTATAGATATTAAATTCTTTGAAAAAAATGAAGAATTAGGAGAAAAATTTAGAAAGAAATATAACTATACTAAAAAAGATAAAATAATTATGGGGGTAGGACTTTATATTGAAAGAAAAGGAATACTTGACTTTGTTGAGTTAGCTAAAAGATTACCGGAATATAAATTTATATGGTTTGGTTATTCACCCCTTGCTGCTAGTCCTAATAAAATTAAAGAGGCTGTTAATACTAAATTAAGCAACTTAGTATTTGCTGGATATGTAGAACCTGAAATACTTAGAGGGGCCTATAGTGGATGTGATTTATATTTATTTCCGACTTTAGAAGAAACCGAAGGAATTCCAATAATTGAAGCTTGTGCGGCTAAAATACCTGCTTTAATTAGAGATATTCCAGTATTTGATGAATGGCTTATAGACGGGGTAAATGTATATAAAGCTAAGAACAATGATGAATTTGAAGATAAAATTAAAAAAATAATGAGTGGCAAATTACCTAATTTAACTGAAGAAGCTTATAAAGTAGCTAAACAAAGAGATATTAAGAAGGTTGGAAAAAAATTAGTTGAAATTTATAAAAGTGTTTTGGAAGGAAAATAAAAAATGAATAATAAAATTGATAATAAAATAAGACCAATTGGGGAACCTATTATTTACTTAATACAAGGTAATAATTATGTTAAAATAGAACATCTTAAACGAAGAAATAGTGAGTTTTATGATGTAACATTTTACAATAATAATAAAAAAATATTTTTAGGTAGATTTAATAATGATTATGATAATTTTAGAGTAGCATACAATAAAGGTAAAATTTTAATCTATAGTGACAATTACGATGAAAATATTTATACAATCAAATCAGTTATCGCACTTTATGACATATTGGATGAAACATTTTATTCGTCAACTCCAGAAGAATCTTTAGAGGTTTTTGCTCCTAATTTATCAAAATATTATTCTAATGAAAATAATAAACCAATATATAGGTCTGATACAGAAAAAAGAAAAAGATTAGAATTGTCTAAATAATTAGGAGCAATTAAGCTCTTTTTTCTTGTTTTTAAATAGTTTTATTGATATAATAAATATTGGTAAGGTGATAGTAGATGTACTTAAAGAAAATAATCGCACAAGGCTTTAAATCTTTTGCTGATAATACAATCATAGATTTAGATAATAATATAGCTGGTATAGTAGGACCTAATGGGTCTGGTAAAAGTAATGTAGTAGATGCTGTTAGATGGGTATTAGGTGAGCAATCAGTAAAATCACTACGTGGTGATGGAAATATGACTGATGTAATATTTGCTGGTAGTAAAAGTAGAAATCCTATGAATAGTGCTAGTGTTACTTTAATATTTAATAATAGTGATAATTATCTTAATATATCATTTGATGAAGTATCAATTAAAAGAAGATTGTATAAAGATGGTACTAATGAATTTTTCTTAAATGGAGAAAAATGTAGATTAAAAGATATACAAAATTTACTTATGGATAGTGGTATAGCTAAAGAATCTTTTAATATAATCTCTCAAGGTAAAATAGAAGATATATTATCTAGTAAACCTGAAAATAGAAGAGTTATATTTGAAGAAGCTGCAGGTGTATTAAAGTATAAAAAAAGAAAAGAAGAAGCTTTAAGAAAATTAGATAAAACTCATGATAATATGAATAGGGTAAGTGACATAATTAAAGAGTTAGAAGTTCAAGTAGAACCTTTAAGGGAACAAAAGATTAAAGCTTTAGAATATATTAACTTAAACGAAGAATTAAAAGAACTTGAAATATCTTTAATAGCTAGTGATATAACTAATATTAATTATAAATATCAAGAAAATAAAAATAAAATAGATGAACTAAATAAAGAAATATTAAAACTTAATACTAATAATAGTAGTAATGAAGCTAAAACTTCTAGTTATAAATTAAAGATTAATGAACTTGATAATGAAATTAGAAAATTACAAAGTGAATTACTTGAAATGACTAGTAAAGTAGAAAAGATAAATGCTAGAAAACAAATAATTCTTGAAAGAAAAAAGTACGAAGTAGAAGATACTAAGCTACATGATACTTTAATTAAATTAAAAGAAGATGAATTAAATTTAAAAAATAGTATTAATGCTTATAATAACGAAATAACTGTTAAAGAAGATGAATTAAAAGGTATTTTAAGAGATATTGATGGATATGAAAGTAGTATTATTGATATTAAAGGTGATAAAGCAGACTTAATTTATAAGTTAAATGATATTGTTAGAAATTTAAGCGTTTTAAACACTAAAATAGCAACTTTAAGAGAAAATATAGAGAATAATGCTACTTTACCTTATGCAGTTAAAAATGTACTTGAAAATCCAAAATTAAGAGGTATTCATAATTCTATTGGTTCTTTAATAGAAGTAGAAGAAAAATACTCTAAAGCAATTAGTATTACAATGGGAGCTAATTCAAATAATGTTGTTATTGATAATGAAATATGTGCTAAAGAAGCTATTAAATATTTAAAAGATAATAATATGGGTAGAGTTACATTCTTTCCTTTAAATATTATTAAAGAAAAATTTATAGATAATGAAACTTTAAGTATTTTAAGAAAAGAAAATGGTTATATAGATATAGCTAGTAATTTAGTTAAATTCGATAAGACTTATGAAAATATAATTAAAAATCAATTAGGTAATGTTATAGTAGTTGATAATATAGATAATGCTAATATAATTAGTAAAAAAATTAATTATAGATATAGAGTAGTAACTATTGATGGAGAAGTGTTACATGTAGGAGGATCTCTTACAGGAGGTAATATAAAGGTAAGAAATGTTATTACTGATAAATATGAACTTGAAAATAATTTAAAACTACAAGAAAAATTAGTAGAAGAACAAAAGACAATAGAAAATGAAATAAATAAATTGGATTATAATTTAAAAGCTGTGGAAGATAAATTATATCTATCTAATAAAGATAAAATTTCTATAGAAGAATTTATTAATTCTAGAAAAAATACTATTAAAGATATAAATAATAAGTTAGAAAGTATTAGTATTGAAATAAATGGAACTAATAATACTTTAAATAAAACTATAGAAACGGAAGAAGAATTAATATTAAAAGAATATTATGAAGCTATAGAAGAAAAAAATAAAATAGAATCTAATTTAGAAATGTTAAATAATAATAAAATTAGATTAAGTAGTGAGCTTGATGATTTTGAATTTAATATTAAGAAAGAAAATTCTTTATATAATGAAAAAACTTCTTTACTACACGATTTAGAAATAGAAGTGAATAGAGCAGATGTTAAGTTAGATAATTTACTTAATACATTAAATGAAACTTATTCTATGACTTATGAGAATGCTGTTAAATTATACAAACTTGATATGGATATAAATCTTGCTAGAAATAAAGTTAATTCTTTAAAACGTAAAATTAAAGAATTAGGACCAGTTAATGAAATGGCACCAGAGGAATATGAAAGAGTAAGTGAAAGATATGAATTCTTAATTCATCAACAAGAGGATCTTGCTAAAGCAGAAACTACTTTACTAGAGATTATTGAAGAGATGGATAATGTTATGAAGCAAGAATTTATGAGTACTTTTAAAATTATTCAAGATAATTTCTCAAGTACTTTTAAAGAATTATTTAAAGGTGGAAATGCATGTTTAAAACTTACAGATTCTAATAATATATTAGAGACAGGAATAGAAATAGAAGCTTGTCCTCCAGGAAAAACATTAAAGAGTATTAGCTTATTATCAGGTGGAGAAAAAACATTTACAGCAATAAGTTTATTATTTGCTATACTTAAATCTAGACCAGTACCATTCTGTATACTGGATGAAGTTGAAGCCGCACTAGATGAAGTAAATGTTGAAGCATTTGGTGAATATGTACGTAAATTAAAAGAAAAAACACAATTCATAGTAATCACACATAAAAAGAAAACTATGGAATTTGTAGATGTTTTATATGGTATTACAATGCAAGAATCAGGTGTTAGTAAACTTGTAAGTGTTAAACTAGAAGAATTAAAGTAGATGAGGAAGGCAATGAATAAATATATAGATAAAAACACATTTGAAATAGTTGATAATGTATTTGAAGTAGATGAAGATATCGCTGAAACAATTTCAATCTTAAATAAAAAGGGATATTATACATTATATTCTTGTTCAGGCCATGTTAAAGATCCTCGTTTATATGAAAAATACATTGTTCAAAAAAATGATGGCGATAACCTTATAGATTCATATATAGTTGATAAGGAACAAAAAAGTTATAGCGTTTTAAAGCCATATACATTTACAGTTGTTTATATTAAATTTGATAAGGATTATAAATTTAATAATTTGCCTAATGGATTCACTAAAAAAGACGATAATATTATTGAAAAAATAATTAATTATTATGACAATGGTAAAAAGATAAAAAGTGATGTGATAGATCAAGAAATTAATTTTTCAAATAAAATTTTATTAGAATGGGCAAAGAAATTACCTAATTTATAAAATAAGGAAGTGATATAGTGAACTATTTATTATATGGTACAGAAAAGTTTTTAATAGATAAAGAAGTTAAAAATATAATAAATAAAAACAGCATAGAAGAAATTAATATTTCTAAATATGATTTAGAAATAAATAGTTTAAATGAAATATTAGATGATGCAAATACAGTATCACTTTTCTCAAATAATAAATTAATAATAGTAGAAAATGCTTATATATTTAGTAGAGTTCAAAATAAAAAAATAGATAATTTAGAAATGTTAGAAAATTATTTAAAAAATAATAGTGATACTATAATAATATTTATAAATAATAACGAAAAAATAGATAGTGTTAAAAAAATAGTTAAATTAATTAAAGAAAAAGGTGTTATAAAAGAATTTAATCCTTTAAAAAATATTAATAGTACCGTTAAGTCTATGTTTGATGATTATAAAATAAGTGATAGTAGTATTAATTTATTAATCGATAGAGTAGGTAATAATTTAGAACTCATTTATCAAGAAATAGAGAAGTTAAAAATATATAAAATAGATGATAAAATTATTACGAGTGATGATATAAAAGCTGTTGTGGTAGAAAATATTAATATTGATATATTCAAGTTTGTAGATGATATAATTAATAGAAATAAAAAAGAAGCTATTAAAACTTATAAAGAATTAATAAAACTAAATGAAGAACCTATTAAAATAGTTGCTCTACTTGCTAGTAAGTTTAGACTTATGTACCAAGCTAGTATTCTGGCAAAAAAAGGCTATACTGAAGAAAATATATCTGAAATACTTAAAGTACATAAGTATCCAGTTCATTTAGCTATATTATCTGGTTATAAATATAGTTCAGAAATATTACTTAAATATTTAAATGATTTAGCTGATTTAGATATAGGTATAAAGACTGGTGAAAAAGATAAAGAACTTGCTTTAGAATTATTTATACTTAGTTTATAAAATTTACTTTAATTAGTAAATTTTTTAAATTTATACTATTTTTTAAAAATTGTTATAATAAAAACTGCAATAACTATAAAATTGATTGTAGAAATCTAAATATTGTAAAAATAAAGTTACAATTTAATTAAAATGCTTATTTGATTAATATTTTCAGTTGTGCTATAACTCTTTCAAGAGGTGACAAAATGGAATATTTAAAAACAATAAAGAACTTAATTGAAAAAGATATAGTATTAAAGAAAAAACATAGATTAATTGAAAATAATTCTACTTTAAATACTTATTTTGAAATAGGAAGATTAATTGTAGAAGCCCAAGGTGGAAAAGAAAGAGCTAAATATGGAAATGGGCTCATAAAAGAATGGAGTAAAGAATTAACTAACCTTTATGGTAAAGGATATGATATTTCTAATTTAAAAAGAATGAGGCAATTATACTTAACCTTTCAAAAAGGCGGGACACTGTCCCACCAATTGACATGGAGTCACTATTATTCAATATTGAGTTTAAAAAATGTAACAGAAAGAAATTATTATATAAATCTATCTATTAAACAAAATCTAAGTGTTAGACAACTTAAAGAAAAAATAAAAAAGAATGAATATGAAAGATTAGAATATAAAGATAATATAGAAATAATAACTGATAATACAGAAATAACTATGAAAGATATGATTAAAAATCCTATTCAAATAAAAGTTGATAAAAATATTGATAAATTAAGTGAGAAAGCTTTAAAACAATTTATATTAGAAAAGATAGAAGAATTTTTACTTGAATTAGGATATGGTTTTGCTTTTATAGGTAGTGAAGTTAAATTAGGTAATTCTAGATGTGATTTATTATTTACCAATTATGAATTGAATTGTTTTGTAGTAATTGAATTAAAAATTAGAAAGTTAGAAAAGTATGATATAGGTCAAATACAACACTATATGCATTATATAGATGAACATATGAAGAAAGATTATATGAATAATACTATTGGATTAATATTGTGTAAAGAAGGTAATGAAATAGTTTTAAGATATTCTACTGATAAAAGAATATTTATGAGTACTTATAAATTAGAAAACAAAAAAGAAATTAATCAATAATTTCTTTAATCTTATCATTTACTTCTTTTAATTTTAATTCATTTTTATTATTTTGCGGTTTGTAATATCTCTTTCCTTTTAAATTATCTGGTAAGTATTGTTGTTTAACTATATGATTTGGATAATCATGAGCATATTTATAATCAGGTGAAGTAGTTTTAATATGATTAGGTACATTACCTGTATTTCCTTTTCTTATGTCGTTTAAAGCTGCATCTAAAGCTAGATAAGCACTATTAGATTTAGGTGATAAAGCCATTTCTACAACTGTTTTAGCAAGTGGTATTCTAGCTTCAGGTAAACCTAATCTTTCACATGTTTTAATACAAGCCTCTACTTTAACTCCCATACTTGGGTTAGCAAGACCTATATCTTCATATGCAATAACACTCATTCTTCTAAATATAATATCTAAATCTTCTGCTTCTATAAGTCTAGCAAGATAATGAAGTGCGGCATCTACATCTGATCCTCTTATGCTTTTTTGAAATGCACTAATAACATCATAATATCCATCTCCATTTTTATCATGAAAAAAGTTAGGTTTATTACTTATATTTTTTAAAGATTCTATTGTTACATTTTTATCTGTAGAGTAATAAGCTACTTCAAGTAAATTATAAGCATATCTTAAATCTCCAGAGGAGATATTAGCTATATAATTAATTGAATCTTCATTAATCTTTATATCCTTTAATTCTTGCTTAATAGCTCTATTTAAAGCCACTTTAATATCATCACTATTTAATTCCTTAAGTTCAAATATTTGGCATCTAGAACGTATTGCAGGATTAATAGAGTGGTATGGATTAGAAGTTGTCATACCAATTAAAATAATTAATCCATTTTCAAGATATGGAAGTAGTAAATCTTGTTTATCTTTATTTAATCTATGTATTTCATCCATAATTACTACAAGTTCACCATACATCTTAGCTTCTTCAACAACTATATCAAAATCTTTTTTATTATTAATAACTGCATTTAACATCCTATATTTAAGCCCTAATTCTTCAGTAATAGCTGTAGCTATAGTAGTTTTACCAATACCTGGTTTACCATATAAAATCATAGAAAATAATTTTTTATTTTTTGCTAAATTAGTTAATACTTTATCTTTACCTATTAAATGAGTTTGTCCAATAACATCATCTAATTTTTTAGGTCTTAATTTAATAGCTAATGGTTCCATAACATCACCAATTAATATTGTACCACAAAATAGGGAAAAAGTGGTATAATGTATATGGTGATAGTATGATTGGTGAAATGGATATAGAAGATTTAAAAAATATAATATACAATAATCATGATATTGATTTTATATTAAAAGATAAAATATTTGAATGTGCTGAACTAATAATAAGAAAATATCCCATTGCTTATAGAAATTTATATGCTAATTTAGAAACAATAACAATTAGGCACCCAAATAATGATGAAGAAATAGAATTAAAAAATAAAGGCGTCGATTCTGCTTATAAAGCACAACATAATCTTATGCTATTAAGCGCAAAAGGAGTCAATAGTAAAAATTATAAAAATCTAATTCTTCATGAATTATTCCACGTAGCTTCTTTTGATGGAAATAATATCGGATTCACTAGCTTTGATAACAAAGGAAAATCATTAAATGAAGGTATGACAGAATATTTGGTCCAAACAATTTCAAATGATAATAATATAATGCCAATTTATAATAGCGATTATGAAAATATAAAATTATTATGTAATGTAATAACAGTTGAAAAGCTAATAAATTCATATTTTAGTGAAGGTCTACTTGGTTTATTTAGAGATTATGACACTAAGATTGGAACAGATAATTTGAACGAATTAATTAGATTAATGGATTTAGAACACTTACAAAGAGGCTTAGAAAATAAATATAAAAATCAATATATAAAATTATTTTTACAAGAATTATCAAAATTAGAATTTGATGATATGAAAAAAATCCAAATAGTAATGGAAAATATTAGTTCATTCTTAGAAATTCAATATAATTGTAACATTCCTAATGAAATAACAAACGCATCACTTGAAACAATTAGAGTTATTGGCATTAAGTATTTGAATTCAAGGAAAAAAACAAATGAGTAAATTAAGTGAGTTAATAGAGGAATTTTTAAGATATTTACTTATTGATAAAGGATATAGTAATAATACTATTGAGTCTTATAAAAGAGATTTAGAAAAATTTTTAGAATTTAATAAAGATATAAATGTAAATGATATAAGTAATGAAGACTTAAAAAAATACATAAAATATTTGAATAGTAATGGATTAAATGAAAAATCTATATCTAGAAACATATCTAGCTTAAAAAGCTTTTATAAATTTTTATTACAAAGTAAAATAACTAAAGATAATCCAAGTGATGCCTTATTTTTACCTAAAATAAAAAAAAGTTTACCTAATATACTTACTGAAGATGAAGTAATAAAATTACTTGATATAGAATTAACTGATAATTTTAGTTATAGAAATAAAGCTATGTTAGAATTAATGTATGCGACGGGATTACGTGTTAGTGAACTTATTAATTTAAGATTACAAGATATAGACTTAAGTCAAGATGTTATAAGAACGTTTGGTAAAGGTAGTAAAGAAAGAGTAATACCTATTGGTGATTATGCAAAAGAATATTTAGAAAAGTATATTTATGAATATAGAGGTAGTATGTTAAAAAGAGAAGTTTGTGAGTATTTATTTTTAAATAATCATGGTAAAAAAATGACTAGACAAGGATTCTTTAAAATAATTAAAAAAATAGCTAAAGAAAAAGGCATAAATAAAGAATTATCTCCTCATACACTTAGACATTCGTTTGCTAGTCATTTACTTAAATATGGCGCAGATTTAAGAACTATACAAGAACTTTTAGGGCATTCTGATATTTCAACAACTCAAATATATACTCATATAACAAATGAAGAATTAAAGAAAAATTATCAGGATTTTCACCCACATGGTAATTGATATAGATATAATTAATTATACGTGATATAATATAAATAGAATAGGAAGGTAATATTATGAAATTTAAAAGAATATTTTTAATAGTTTTAGACTCTTTAGGAGTAGGAGAAGCAATAGATGCTAAAAAGTTTGATGATGAAGGATGCAATACACTAGGTCATATATTAGAATATAATCCTATAGATTATCCTAATTTAGAAAGAATGGGTTTTTTAAATTTAGTTAACAAAAGTAATATAGAAGAATCAGATGCTTATTATACAAAAGCTCATCCTAAAGCTAATGGTAAAGATACTTTAACTGGACATTTAGAACTAATGGGGATTAGAACTTTAATACCATTTAAAACATTTACTAAAGATGGATTCCCAAAAGAATTAATTGATGAATTAGAAAAAAGAAGTGGGAGAAAAATAATTGGTAATTGTAATGCATCTGGTACTGAAATAATTGAAAGATTAGGTAAGGAACAAATGGAAACAGGAGCATTAATCGTTTATACAAGTGCTGATTCAGTACTTCAAATAGCTGCCCATGAAGAAATGATTCCTTTAGAAGAACTTTATAAAATATGTGAAATTGCTCGTGAAATGACTTTAAAAGAAGAATGGAAAGTAGGAAGAATTATAGCTCGTCCATACATCGGTACTCCAGGAAATTTTACAAGAACACCTAATAGACACGATTATGCATTAGATCCCGTGAGCGATACTGTACTAGATAATTTAAAAAATAACGGATTAGATGTTATTTCTATCGGTAAAATAGCAGATGTATTTAATAATTGTGGTATTACTAAAAGTACTAAAACTAAAGATAATTTAGATGGTATTTTAACAATAATAGATACATTAAAAGATGAATTTACAGGACTTTGTTTTGCTAATTTAAATGATTTTGATTCTAAATATGGTCATAGAAGAAATATAAAAGGATATGCAGAAGCTATAAAAGAATTTGATAATTATTTACCTCAAATTAAAGAAGGATTAAAAACAGATGATTTACTTATAATAACTGCTGACCATGGTAATGATCCATCATATAAAGGAACAGATCATACAAGAGAAAATATACCAGTATTAATTTATTCAAAAAGTTTTAAAGACCCAAAACATTTAAAAGAATTAGATTGTTTTACTGATATAGGCGCAACAATTGCTGATAACTTTAATGTAAAAATGCCAGAAGTTGGAAAGAGTTTTTTAGGTAAATTAAACTAATGAAGTACGAAGATTTTTTAAATGAACTTTATAGTTTACAAGATTTAAAATATAAAGAATTTCATAGTAAACTAATAATGAGTGATAAATTAATAGGTGTTAGAACTCCTGAACTTAAAAGAATTGCTAAAGTAATTGCTAGAAGTAATTATGAAGAATTTTTTAAAGAAAATAGACATGAACTATATGAAGAAAATTTAGTACATGGTTTAGTTCTAGGTTATTTAAAACTTGAATTTGAAGAATTACAACCATTAGTAGATGAGTTTATACCTTATATAGATAATTGGGCTGTTTGCGATGCTACAGTTGCTAATTTAAAGGTATATAAGAAAAATAAAACTAAAGATATAGTTTTTAATGAAATAAAAAATTATATAAGCAACGATAATGCTTGGATAAATAGATTTGGATATGTAATGTTACTTGAATATTTTATAGAAGAAAAATATATGGACGATATATTTAAATTATGTGAAAACTATAAAGATGAATACTATGTTAAAATGGCTATTGCTTGGCTTATTAGTATGTGCTATATAAAGTTTAAAGGGAGAACACTTACATTCTTAAAAAAGAATAAATTAGATGTTTGGACACATAATAAGGCTATACAAAAAATTATAGAATCATATAGAGTAACAGAAGAAGATAAAAAAATGTTGAGAGGTTTAAAAAGAAAATGAAATACATGATTATTTCTGATATACATGGTGGTATATATGAATTAAATAAAGTACTAGATATTTATTTTAAAGAACACTGTTTTAAATTATTAATATTAGGTGATTTATTTGATTATGGATTTGATATTACAAGAGATGATATAGTGAGTAAATTAAATTCTATGAAAGATAGTATAATAGCTGTAAGAGGTAATTGTGATAATAATATTAAGGATATTTTATTTGATATGCCTTATACAAGCAAAGTAACCTTAAATAATAAAACAATAACACTCACTCATGGACATTTATATAGTAAAAATTATCTATCAGAATTAGATACAGATATAATACTTACAGGGCATTCTCATGTAGCAAATATTGAAACAATAAATGATAAACTATTTATTAATCCTGGATCAATATCTAAATCGAGAAGGGGAGAGAATAGTTTTGCTATTATTGATGATAATAAAGTTTCTATAAGAAATTTAGATAATGAAATAATTGAAGTATATAATATATAAAAAACTATCACATTTTATTGAGTTGATAGTTTTTTTTATTTAACATATGGCATTTTTATAATTGTACCTTTTTCTTCTAATGAATTATTTATTTTTTCTTTTAATTGTGTAGCTTTTTCTTTTCTAAAACTAGGAGATAATTTATCACAAGATATTATAGCAATACATATATCATTAATTGAAACAAATTCTTTTTCATTATATAATGCTTCAAGAAAAGCATCTTCCATAACATTTTTTGATATTGTAGGATTAGTTACTTTTATATCCCCAATTACTTTTTGATTTTTAGTATTTGTAACATTAATTATATATTGCACTATTAATTGTTTTTGTAATTCACTTAAATTTAATTTAATATTATATTTTTCTTCTAATTTTTTTATATATGATAATATTATTTTAATATTCATTTCTTCATCAGGTAAAGATATATCTATTTTTTGAAATCTTCTTAAAAATGCAGGGTCGTTAGTCAAATGTTTTTCATATTCATCTTTAGTAGTAGCACCTATTATAGTAATAGTCCCATTACTAATATATGGTTTTAACATATCCATTCCGTTCATTGCACTATCTTCTGTTCTCCCAAGACCATATAAACTGTGAATTTCATCTATAAATAAAATAATTCTTCCTTGATTTTTTTTACAAAAATTTATAATTTTTTCTAGATTCTTTTCAAAAGCTCCTCGAAAATGTGTACCTGACAAAACAGCTGATAAATTTAAATAAAATATAGTTTTTCCTTTTAACCACTCATTTTTTTTGTTTTTAATATCTAATGCTAATTTTTCTACTATAGAAGTTTTTCCACATCCAGATTCTCCTATTAATAAAACTGATTTACCGCTTATACATGTAGTTTTAATAATTCTTTTAATTTCTTCTTCGCGCCCAATTAAATTGCATAAATCCCTTTGTTCTGATAGATTATAACCAAAATTAGATATCTCCTTTAAATCAATATTATCTATATGTTCTTCATATTTTGGATTTAAATTTTCAAGTTCTTCCAATATTACAACATCATTATTACTATGTAGTGTGGCAATTTTTTCTTTAATCAAATTAATGTCACACATAAATTCATTTTGAGCTTCTAAGTCATATAACATTGTTATCCAATCCATATCCTCTTCTTTTTCATTTAAATATTCATTTATTTCACGAGAATTAACTGATTTTAAAGATTTAAAATCTCTATCTAAGCGATCTAATTTATATTTGAAAGGTGAATTGCTGCCAACTAGTGGATAAAAAACAAAATTTTTGCCTTCTTTTAAATAACTAAAAGTTTTTAATTTAGATTCATCTTCCTTAGTATCAACACAATTAAATATTGGAAAAATACAACCGGTTGATATTTCTTCTGCAAAATAATACATATTATTAAAATTGATTAGTCTAAAAATAATTTTAATTTTTTCATTAGTTATTCCATTTTCTATGATGTATAAATTACCTTTTATATTTTTAAAATTTTTCATTTTTTTCTCCTTTGAAATACGTGCTATATATTTTAATATATGTTAGAATAAAAGTCAAATAATTATAATGAAAAGCATACACTTTACTGGTGATATTATGTCTAGTAATATGTATGCTTTTTTATTATCTACAATAGCTGGTATTTCTACATTAATAGGTTTTTTATTTATATTTATAAAAAAAGATAGAGAAAGTATTATTAGTAAAGCTTTGGGGTTTGCTAGTGGAGTAATGCTTACTATATCAGTAATAGATTTAGTTCCTAATTCATTTTTATTAATTATAAAAGAATATAATTTAATATATACTTTATTTTTAATTATAATGGGATTTTTAATAGGAATAATTATTTCTAGTATAATTGATAAAAAAGTAGAGAAAAAGTCTAAAAATGGCTTAAAACTATATAAATTAGGTATAATTACTATGTTAGTTATAATGATGCATAATATTCCTGAGGGAATTGCTACATTTATAACTACTACTAATAATGTAGAACTTGGGATAGTACTTACTATTGCTATAGCTCTTCACAACATTCCTGAAGGAATATCTATAAGTATTCCCATATATTATTCTACTAATAGTAAGTTTAAAGCTTTTCTTTATACTTTAATATCTGGTATGTCAGAACCATTAGGAGCTTTAATATCTTATTTATTTTTGTCTAGATTTGTTACAGATGCAATACTAGGTATTATTTATTCAATTATAGCTGGTATGATGATTAATATAGCTATAAACGAACTATATAAAGAAGCAGCAGAATATAACAAAAAGAATACCACTATTTACTTTATTATAGGATCTATTATAATGATTTTAAATCATTTACTCTTTAGTTAAAATGTGTTAAAATTAAATTATTAAAGGAGTAGGGTATATGAAAACAGTAGTTATAACAGGAAGTGCTAGAGGATTAGGCCTAGAAATGGCAAAAGTATTTAGACAAAATAACTTAAATCTAGTTATAAGTGACTTAAATAAAGAAAACTTAGAAAAAGCAAAAGAAGAATTAGAAAAAATTAATTCTGATTCTAAAGTTGGAATCTGTGTATGTGATGTTACTAAATCTAGTGATATAGAAAACTTAATTAAACATACTAAAAAAGAATTTAATAATATTGATATATGGATAAATAATGCCGGAGTTAATCAACCAGAAAAACCAATTTGGGAATTAACAGAAAAAGAAATAGATTTAGTACTTGATATAGATTTAAAAGGCGCTATTATAGGTTCTAAATTAGTAATGGAAGAAATGATTAAACAAAAACAAGGTGCTATATATAATATAGAAGGGTATGGAAGCAATGATGCTAAAATGTTAGGTTTATCTATATATGGTACAAGTAAAAGAGCTATAACTTATTTTACAGAAGCATTAGCTAAGGAATCAGAAGAAAAAAATACAGGAATTATTGTAGGTAAACTTAGTCCTGGTATAATGATAACTGATTTTATTACTAATGCACTAGGAGATAAAGAAAAAATTAATTTATCAGAAAAAACTAAAAAAGTATATAATATATTAGGAGATTATCCTGATGTAGTAGCTAAATTCTTAGTAGAAAATATGTTAATTAATACTAAAAATAATGCAAAAATAGAATGGCTTACAAACAGAAAAGCAGCTTGGAGATTTATGACAGCTGGATTTAATAAAAGAGATTTCTTTAAATAATGTAGTAGGGAAGTGATATGATGGAAACATTTGAATATTCTCCTAAAGGAGTTTGTTCATCTAAAATGGTATTTAAAATAGATGGAGATACTATTATAGATGTAAAAGTAATAGGTGGATGTCCTGGAAATAGTTTAGGTGTTAGAGCGCTTGTTCAAAATCAAAAAATTGATGATGTTATAGATAAATTAGATGGTATTAGATGTGGTTTTAAAAATACATCTTGTCCAGATCAAATATCAAATGCTTTAAAAGAATATAAACAAAAAAGAGATTTAAAATAATCTCTTTTATTGTGGGTTATTTACAATTCATATTAGAATTATTTGATCTAGCATTGTTAGATCTAGCACTAGAAGAATTTGTATTAGTCTTATTCATACTATTACTTTTATTCATGTTAGCTTTATTATTATTCTTTTTCATTTAAATCACCCATTAATATTATTATCAAAATAAATAATAATATACAATAAATTTAAAATAAAATGAATAGAGTAAATTATAATATATTGAGTATAATATAAATATAATTAATTAATTAATTAAGTTTAATGATTATTGTATTGTTATATCTATATAATTATTTTAATTAAAATTTAAAAAGTATAGTGTAATAAAATAAACTATACTTTTCTTCTTTTTAAGAAGTTAACATAATATATATTGTCGGATATTTAATTTTTGCATTTAAGACCGCCAATTTATCGTTTAAATTCAACGTTTTGTAAGTTTCTTTCTTAATTATGGTTATCAAAATAAATAATAATAATTATATATTTATATTCTAAGTTGTAATAATTTCAATTAAAAATAATTTTTTAATTTTAAAATATAAATTTGTTATTTATAATACTATTCTTAACTAACTATTAATTATTATAAATATTAGGATTAATTTTAAGCAATCGAGAATTTAATTTATGACCAATTATTCATCCTAATTTAAAATAAATATAAATTAGTTAGTGTAGAGTATACCTACTCCCCTATTTCAAATATACAAAGTAGGGGGAGTGTATTAAAAAAATAGACTAGAATTATTTTTCATCGTCTATTTTTCTAAATGCAGTTTTTCTTGATTGAATTTCGGCTATTTTTTCAAATACTTCTGTAGCATTATTTTCATTTATTTCAGTATATCCAAGTTCTTTTAATGCTTGAACTTTAACATTATTAAGTTCCATAGTACGACTTAATTTATCTTCCATTTTTTGCTCAATTTGATTAACAAATCTTCTATGTGATTCAGCTAATTTACTTTTAGATGCTTTACCACTTCTATAAAGTACCATAGCAGAGAACATTACACTTTCAAATATAAATTGTTCATCTTCTTCAAATACAAATTCCATAGGTTTTTCAAAACCAGTTTCTTTTGCTACATATGCAAGGATATATTTTAATTCTTTAGTATTATTCATAGCTTGTAAATAATGATAGAAATAATTAACTATATTAACTCCATCTTTACCATTATCTTCTAAGTATTCTTTAACAAGATCCATTATACCTATAAATAATTCTTGATTTTTAGAGCTAACTCCATTTAAAATATCACTACCTACCCCACTATTATTTTCTTCTTTTTTTACATCACATAAACTATTTAATCTTAATTCAACTTCAGTAATATAATCGGTATTTACTTTAACTTTATCTAATTCTTTTGCATCCTTAACGCCTAATAAATTAAATAATAATACTTTCTTATCTTTAGGCCATTTATTTATATCATCTAATTCTAGGTAATTATAAATCATTTGTCTAGAAACTCCTAAAAATTTAGCAAGTTTTACTTTAGATATACCTAGTTCATGTAATAGTTCAGCTAATTTACTTTTCATTTGCTTACCCTCCTACTATAATTTTATCACATTATTGACAATTGTCAAGTGTAAAGTAGAGGTAAAACAAATATATTAATTTATATAATTTTTACAATTAATTTAAGTAATATCGGAGCTATAAAAGACTCATACAATCCAGTTAAAGTTATTAAAACAACAAATAGTATTATCATATATAAATATTTATTAAAATATTGCCTCATATTAACTTCTTTTTTCTTTATAATAGAGTTAATCATTTTTATAGATAATTTAAGCGTAAAGGCTGTTAAAAGACAAAATAGAAGTATATTTATTATTAAGTGCGGAAATATATAAACTATACTTAGTAATAATCCTTTTATTTTAAAAGTTAATATAAAAGAAGATAAACTAAATCCTATAACAAATGCTTTATAAAATAATATTAATATATTTATTGGAATTAAAAAGTAAGTAAATCCTATTATAGATATTATAAATATAATTATATAATTTATTATTAAAGTATTTTTTAGTGTATCTACATAATTAAAACTATTATTTTTTATAGAATCTACAAAAGAACTTATATATTCCATAACTAAACTTTTATCACTACTATTTAATATTACTGTGAATAATGATCCTGTAATTATACCAAGTATTACTAAAACTAAACAAAAAAGTACATATCTTTTATCAAATTTAATATTATTTAATAGTTTGTCCACTAGTTTTTTCATTGTATCACCTAATTAATACTATTAACTAAATATATTTTTATTCCAATTTTATTAAAAATATATTATAATATTAATTGAGGTGTAATTATGGCAAAGAAAAATAAAAAGAAAAAATATAGATTAAATTTACAACAAATAGTAGTAATAATTTTAATATTAGCTATGGTAGCTACTTCAGTTTTAGCAATTTTCGCATAAAAAATCAACTATTTAGTTTTAGTTGATTTTTTTTGTTTCTTTCTTTTCTTTTTTCATTAAATCTCTTATTTCTTCTAAAAGTTTAACTTCATCACTTTTTACTGGCGGTTTTGGTTCTTCTTTCTTTTTATGAGTAACTTTATTAATTAATTTTACTACCATAAATATACAGAATGCAATTATTAAGAAATCTACTACATTTTGTATAAATAATCCATATTCTACTTTAACATCAAATATAGTGAAACTAAGTTTAGTAAAATCAATACCACCTATAATAATTCCAACAAGTGGCATAATTATATTATCTACTAAAGATGTAACTATTTTACTAAAAGCCCCACCTACAACAACACCAACAGCAAGATCTACTACATTTCCTCTAGATATAAATTTTTTGAATTCTTGAATCATAAACTACCTCCTACAAAAATTATAACACATTTTTTTCTAGTTTATCAGTTATATTGTAATTTATTATCAACTTCTTTTATAGTTTGGTAAATTTCATTTACAAAAGGACTTCTATATTTAGAATTTTTATTTACTAATAAATATACATTATTTTTTGTCCTAGTAAGGGCAACATAGAATAATCTTCTTTCTTCTGCAAAAGGTATAGATTCATCTTTGATATTTGGTCTAAATAAATTATCAAGCCAGAATGTAGAATGATTTGAAGGGAATTTTTCGTTTAAACCAATTAAGATGACTTCATCGCTTGTTAAACCTTTTGATTTATGTATCGTCATCCCATCAATATCTAAATCATTATAACCAACAAATTTTATTTTAGTTCCAATATCATCTTTTAAATCTATATCATCATAACATTTTTCAATCATTCTATTTGTTCTAGCCAAAACCATAATTTTATGATTAGGTTGTTTAGAATGAATTTTTAAAATTAATTTTTTTAAAGTTTCATATTCTTCTAATTCATCAAATAAAACAAACTTAATTGGATTATTAATCTGCTTTGAAGAAATCAAATCTTTTTTTATTTGATCTTGATTTTTCATTATAAAGTTTCCGGTATAATTTATTAATTCTTGACTATTCCTATATGTTTTATTTATTCTTAAAATTTTAGCTCCTGGAAAGTATTTTTGAAAATTATAAATATATTTAATTTTGGAGCCTGCAAAGGCAAATATCGATTGCCAATCATCCCCTACAGCAACAATTTTAGCTTTATTTTTATTTGCAATGTTTTTCGCAAACTCATATCTATCTGCTGAAATATCTTGATATTCATCTATAATTAAATATTCAAAATTCAAATTATTATTATTTCCAATTTTATTTATATAAAGATTTGCATAATATATCATATCACTAAAATCAAATCCATAATTATCAACTCCAAATAATTCATTTTGATAATATAAATAGAAATCATTTATATATTTAAATTGAAGTTGAGCTATTTTTTGCTCTTCTTTGTTTAGTGTTCCAATATATTTTTGAACAATATTATAATATTGTTTTCTGTTAGGAGATGACTTAATCAATTCTATAGTTTTATAAAAAAAATCTTTTAATTTAAATATTGGAGCTAAAGGATTTTTACTTAATAAAGAATAAAATATTTCTTCGTCAGATTTCGGAGTTAACTTAAATCCCATATTCAATAATTCTTCTTTTAGTCTCAAAATCAAATTTTCTTCTTTATCATAATCCAATTTAATAAATTTAGTATTATGATTTTTATGATAGTCTTCTTTCATTTTTTTTATTTTATTATATCTGTTAAGATTATCTTTATCGTAGGTGGAAAAACCAAAATATTCTATATATACTAAATCTCCACCTAATTCTAAAGTAAAATCTGGTTTATAAGTTCTATTTTCACTCATTACTTCTTTATAAATTTTTTCATAATGATAATCTATACTATTACAGTATAAAAAGTTAGCTATCAAAGCTTCTCCTTTAGATTTTACGAGCTCATTTTTTATGGTAGTAGGATTTTCACTATTTATTCGATAATCAATTCTATTTTTTATTTCACTTTTTAAATCTATTACTTCTTTTAATTTCTTTTTTTTATATGCTTCAAAATATTCTTCATAAGTTCTATATTTATAGTAGTTATCTATAAAATGTTTTCCTAAAATGAACTCCTTAGATTTATCAGTATCAAAACAATATAATATTTCCTTTATTTTATATTTATGAGGAAATATTTGAGTTTTAAAATAATTATAAAAAATTTTATCCTTAATATTGTCATCTACTACATAACATTTTCTATTTTTAAATATTTCTCTTACATACATCAATCCTAACGAATGAAATGTAATTACGTTTGTAGGAATATCAAAATCAATTACAATTCTTTTTTCTAATTCTTCAGTAGCTTTTTTTGTGTAACTCATTACTAAGATTTTAGATGGATCCACTCCTTGTATATCAACTAAATATTTTACTTTTGAAGCCATAGTAGTAGTTTTTCCAGTGCCAGCGCCTGCTAATATCAAAGAGTAATCTTCATCTGTTAATATAGCCTTCACTTGTTCTTCATCCAAATGTATATTAGGATCTATTTCGTTATACATATTGTCAAAATAGCTTTTATAACGAGAGTAATTTTGATTTAAAATTTTATTATTATACTCTTCTAAATTAAAATTTTGCGGTATTATCTGTTTTACTTCTTTTTTTACATTGTTAAATAATAATGTAGATATATATTTATGATTGTTTAATTTATTTAAAAATTCTTCTTTCATATATTCACCTATTATAATTGTACCACAGTATTTTAAAATTTCAATTAATATATTGTTTATCTATAATCTTTTTCTATAAATTTACAGTGCTTACACAACTCTTCACACTTTTTATTATTTTTAAAATTATTTATTATATTTTTAACTCTATCACTTTCTAATATTTCTTCTAAACCATTTTCATATATATTTCCTAAAGATATATCTCCCTTACTATCTAAGCAACATGGTATTATAGTTCCATCTACAAGTATTCCAATATGATCAATTAAGCCATAACAAGTACCTTCTTCATCATAAGTGTCATTATTTAAATCAGGCCATATAAATTCATGAAAGTTATTTATAAATAGTTTATTATTTATAGTATGTTGTTCTACATCATACTTAATATTTGTATTATATCTATTATTTATATAATCAATTATATCTTTATTATATTTATTTTTTACCCATAATCTAAGCGAAATATAAGTACCACTTTTTATTAGTTTATCTACCGTATCAAATACATTATCTAAATAATTATTTAAACTTATATTATATTTAGAATCAAAACTGTGTAGTGAAATATTTAATTGTCTTATATTTTTGTTATCTTTAATTTTATCTATTAAATAACCATTAGTTGTTATATTAATTTTAAAATTAAAACTCGCTATATCAATTAATTCATTAATACTTGGATGAAGTATAGGTTCTCCTAATACATGAAAATATAAATAATCGGTATAATCTTTTACTTTATCTAATAATACTTTAAATTCATCAATGGTAATAAATTTACTCTTTCTACTATTTTTAATGCAAAAATCACAATTTAAATTACATCCATTAGTTATTTCTACATATATTTTTTTAAATCTTTTTTTCATAACATCACATATAAATTATAACATTTATATAAAGAAAAAACTAGAAATTAATCTAGTTTTCTGCTTCTTCTAACATATTAGTAATAAGTATTCCATAACCTTTATGTGGATCATCTACAACTACATGTGTTACAGCACCTATTATATTATCTCCTTGTATAATAGGACTTCCACTCATTCCTTGAACTATTCCATTTGTTTTTTCTAATAATTCTTTATCTGTTATTTCAAATTGTATATTTTTTAGCTTATCTTTTGTTTCGTTAACTGACAATATTTTAACAGAAAACTCTCCAACTTCAACACCGTCCAAGACAGTCAGGATTGTGGCATCTCCCATCTTAATATCATCAATATTAGCTACATTATATAATTTAGAGTCGTTTATGTTACTGGTATAATTACCAAAGATTCCTTTATTAGTATTTTCTAGTACATTTCCTTCTACTTTATCGCTATAAAGTATGGCATTTTTTTCTCCAGGAGTTCCGTTACTACTACGAGTTATACTAGTTATTTTAGAATCAAATATAGTACCATCTTTTATATCAATTATATCTCCTGTTGTATTATCAGCTATTTCATGACCTAAAACGCCAAATAATTTAGTATTAGGATCTATAAAAGTTAAGGTACCAACACCTGATACTGAATCTTTAACATATAGTCCAGTTTTTAATATTCCATTATCTTCATATAGATTTAATGTAGTATTTTGTTCTTTATTTTCTCTTATATAAGATACTTTTAAACTATCACAATTACAATTACTTATTGTATTTACCATTTCTTCCACCGTATGAACTTCTTTATTATTAATTTGATTAATTATATCTCCAGACTTTAAACCTGCTTCTACGAGTGGATTATGGCCATTTATTTCATAAGATCCTACTATTAGTATTCCATCAGTATTAAGTCTTATACCAACAGTTTCACCACTAGCAATTATCTTATCTGAATAAGCTAAAAGAGATTGTGGAATAATAAACATGGTTAGAAGAAAAATTAGAGTTTGAATTTTAAATTTTTTAAAAAACATAAAAGCAACTCCTTTTTAAGACTACCATTTATATTATGAAATATTTTATTAAAATTATAAAAAGAAAAAAATACCAATAAGGTATTATATTCTTTTATGTCCTAATATATATACTTTTCCGATATCACTTTCACCTTTAATTATTGGCACTTTACTATATATAGTATAATTTGGATTATCTAATAATATATCTGCAGTGTCTATTTCTTTTTTACTAAATTTATCACTCATTATTTTTTTATATAGTTCATCATAATATTCAATATCATAATTTTTATTATTAAAATTGCAGCCACATTCCATAGATAAAATATCAAAGTAATAATTACCTAACATATTCTCTAATTTTTGTATTAATTCATTAATTTCTTCTTTAGAAACTAATTTGTATCTATGAGCCGTAGTTCTTTTTTTATTTTTTTCTGCTGATAAATTAATAGAAGTTAAATTTAAAAAATTTTTATTTATTATATAAATACTAGCTCCATTACTAAAAATTTGAATTTTGTGATCTGGATATATTATAGGAAGTGTAAGATCATTAAGTCCATCTATATTAGTAGTTAAATATTTTTCAAATGTTCTTTGTCTTTGAATATTATTATTTCTTTTTCTCTCGCTTAATAAGTATTTTTTGATACTATCTAATTCTTTTTTATCTAACATATTAAGTAATTTATCTATTTCTTTATTAGTCATAAAATCCCCCTGAAAAATTATTACTCTACTTCAAATTCTTCTAAAGAACCATTCTCAGTAACTATTTTATTTACTTGTTCTTCAACATTTTTTAATTTTTCATCGCATTCTTTTACAAGTTTCATAGCACTTGTATATTTTTCTATTGAAGAATCTAAATCTATTTCTCCAGATTCTAACTCATTAACTATAGTTTCTAATTCTTTTAATTTTTCTTCAAATGTTTTTTCTTTAGCCATTTTAATTCTCCTTTACATCTATTACAGTTGTATTAATTTCTCCATTGTGTAGTTTTATAAGTAAATTATTACCTGTTTTTACATTTTTAATATCTTTAACAACTTTATTATCTATATAAGTTAAAGAATAACCTCTTTTTAAAACCCCTAACGGATTTATAAGTTCTAATTTTTCTATTAAATTATCTAATTTAACTATTTTATCTTTATAAAGTAAATTAGGATTATTTAATATATAATTACTTTTTAATATTTCAAATTTATGTTTAGCATTATCATATTTTTTTAATAATGTTTTATTCAAATTATCTATTAATATATCTAATTTTTGTTTTTTATTTTCATACATAATTAATGGATTTTTAATTGCATATGAATTTTTTATTGAGTCTAAATATAATTTTTGATAATTTATTTTTTTATTTATACCTTCATTTAATCTAATTTTTAAATTATTAATTGTATTAATTAAATCAGTCATATTAGGTACGGCCATTTCTGCTGCACCCGTTGGAGTTGGAGCACGCATATCGGCTACATAATCAGCTATTGTAAAGTCTATTTCATGACCTACAGCGCTTATTACTGGTATAGTACAATCAAATATAGCTCTAGCTACTATTTCTTCGTTAAAAGGCCATAAATCCTCAATAGATCCACCACCTCTACCTACTATTAATACATCTAAGTTGTAATCTTCTGCTAACTTTATATTTTTAACAATATCTTCTTTAGCATTTTCACCTTGCACAAGCGATGGAAATAATATCACTTCACATATAGGATATCTCCTTTTTATTGTAGATAGAATATCTTTAATAGCAGCTCCAGTACTAGCTGTAACTACTCCTACTCTATTTGGTATTTTAGGTATTGGTTTTTTATATTTTTGATCAAATAAACCTTCTTTAGATAAATCTTGTTTTAATTTTTCAAAAGCTATATAAAGATTGCCAACTCCATCTTCAAGCATCTCATCTACATATATTTGGTATCCCCCAGTAGCTTCATATACACTGATTCTGCCTGTAACTAATACTTTTGATCCATCTACAGGTTTAAATAATAATTTTTTAGCATTACCAGCAAACATAATCGCATTTATTTTACTATTTTCATCTTTAATAGAAAAATAAATATGTCCTGTAGTGTGATATTTTATATTAGATATTTCTCCTTTTAAAAAGACTACTCTAAGGTTATCATCATTATCAAATTTAGCTTTTAAATAACGAGTAATCGCACTTACACTTAAATATTTATCATTCATCACTATCTACCTTACTTTTATATATTTTATCTAAAACTCCATTAATCATATTTTTAACATCATCATCGCTATAAAGTTTAGCTAATTCAACAGCTTCATTTATAACAACTACTTCTGGTGTCTTAGTATATAAAAGTTCGTATATAGCCATTCTTATTATTGATTGATCAGTATTACCTAATCTATCTATAGTCCATTTATTTAAATATTTATTAGCTAACTCATCTATTTCATCTTTTTTAGTAATAACTCCATAAACGACATCTTTAACAAATTCATTATCTATAGGATTAACTTCTTTAATAATATCTTCAACATTATACTCAATTTTATTTAATGTATAAACGTTTATTTGATAAAGTATTGTCATTATATTTTTTCTAAGTTCTGTACGTGTTAATTGCTTCATAAAATCACCCATATACATTTTATCATAAATATTAAAAAAAATATATAATACTTATTTATATATTTGACAAAACCTGAATTTTTATTTGGAAGTCCGTTTCAAATAAAATACGGAAATAAGTCTGATTATAGTATAATATCTTAATGTTTCTTTGTAGTTGCAAGGAGGAATGAAAAATGAAAACTTGGAAACATTTAGATATTGAGAATA
>JAFTRC010000067.1 GCA_017462455.1 Bacilli bacterium
AGTCAATCTTTAAATAAATTTTATTTTTAATATCAATAATCTATATTTTAATCTAATAAATACTTTTTTCTTTGAAATATTATTTAATATTTTTGTATACTTACTTTTTAAATATTTTTTATATTCTATATTTTTTCTTAATATAGGTCCAAATTCATAATCAATATCTTTATACTCTTTATTACCTTTTATAAATTTAATTATTATATAAGGCTTATTTTTATCAAATAAGAATATTTCACTATCGATTATATATCCTAATTTTACTACTTCTCTTCTTAATAATTCTATATCGTTATTAGATGAAATAATTAATGTATTAGAAAGTTTATTAGTATTAAGTATATTAAGTATCGTATGAGTACCCATACCACTTATAACTATATTATCATCATCTTTAACATCTATATCAGTAAGACCATCTGTAAGTTTAGTCTCAATCTTTTTACTCAATTTATATTTTTTTATATTTGCTTTTGCTATTTCTAAAGCATTTTCGTTTATGTCTGTTGCAATACATTTATTATCATTATTTAAAGTTAAGTAAATATCTAAATAAGCATGATCACATCCTACATCTATTACTCTAGCTTTAATATCCACTAAAGTTGCAACCATTTGCAATCTTTTTGATAAATTCATTAGTCACCCATGTAATCTCTAAGTTTTCTTGAACGAGAAGGATGTCTAAGTTTTCTAAGTGCTTTTGCTTCTATTTGTCTAATACGTTCTCTTGTTACTCCAAACATTTGACCAACTTCTTCTAATGTTCTTGGTTTACCATCTTCTAAACCGAATCTAAGTCTAATAACTTTTTCTTCTCTTTCAGTTAAAGTTTCAAGAACTTGACTTATTTCATCTTTTAACATTTCATTAGTAGCAAATTCTTCTGGGCTTAAGTTTCTTTCATCTTTAATGAAGTCTCCTAAATGAGAATCATCTTCTTCTCCTATTGGAGTTTCTAAACTTACTGGATCTTGACTAATCTTATAAATTTCTCTAACTTTTTCTACACTAGTTCCCATTTTTTTAGCTAATTCTTCTTCACTAGGTTCTCTATTTAATTCTAGAGTTAATTGTCTTTGAACTCTAGCTAATTTATTTATAGTTTCAACCATATGAACAGGAACACGAATAGTACGAGCTTGGTCAGCTATAGCACGTGTGATAGCTTGTCTAATCCACCAAGTTGCATATGTAGAAAATTTATATCCTTTAGTAACATCAAATTTATCTACTGCTTTCATAAGCCCAATATTACCTTCTTGAATTAAGTCAAGGAATAACATACCACGTCCAACATATCTTTTAGCTATACTAACAACTAAACGAAGGTTAGCTTCAGCAAGTATATTCTTTGCTTCTTCATCACCTGCAGTTATTCTATCAGCTAGTTCCCCTTCTTCTGCAAGAGTTAAAAGCTTTATTTGTCCTATTTCTTTTAAATACATTCTAACTGGGTCATTGATTGTTAAATCTTTAGTTAATGTATTATCATCTAATAATAACTTATCTCCACCTTCATCACCTTGATCAGCTTCTGATACTACAGCTATATTATTTTCATTAAAGGCATTATATAAATCATCTAGACTATCTGCATCTAAATCTAATCCTTTTAAAGAAGATGCAAGTTCCTCATAAGTAATATATCCTTTTTCTTTACCCTTTTTTACTAATTCTTCTTTTCTTTGCTCAAATGTTTTTATTTCATCTATCATATTCTTCTCTCCTTCTTCTTATTTCAAGAGCTTTGTTAGCTAATTCTAATTTCTTTTTATAATCCATTTCATTTTTTAATTGTTTTTTATAAATATTAGATTGTTGTCTTTCATTATACTCTCTTATATTATTTAAATAATCATCTATTTCATCATAATTAACTTCAAGTGGTAAATCAAGCGATGTTATCTCACCTACTGCTTTAATTGATTCTGTATCATCTTTTAAATAAGTAATCAAATCTGCAACATCTATATATCCATTTGTTTTATAAAAATAATCTATTTGAAAAGCTAAATGCCTATATGTATCAGTTGGCATATGAGTAATTTTCTTTTGATACATCTTTATAACTTCTTTACTAGTTAACATGTAATATATTAGGTATTGTTCTGATTTAATATATTTATCTAATTTCAATTTCTTAGGTTGTTTTATTTCTATTTTAACCTTTTCTTTTTTAGTAAGTTTACTTTTTAATAAATTGACATCTACATTAGTTTCTTCACTTAATTTATTAATACTAACTTCCTTTAATATATCATCTTCTATATTATCTATTTCTTTAATCATAGTATTAATATAGTTAGCAAGTTCTTCTTTTTTGTCTAAATTATATTCTTTTTTTAATAATGATTCTTTAAATTCCATAATATTCATAGGATTATTTATTCTATTAATAAAAGCATCCCCACCATTTTTTATTATGTATTCATCTGGATCACTATTATTTTCTAATCTTACTATTTTAGGTGTTATACCTAATTTAGATAATTCTTCTATAGCACTCTTTGTAGCCTTAAGTCCTGCATCATCGCCATCAAAGCAAAGTATTACATTATCTGATAATTTTCTAACAAGCATAGCTTGCTCTTTACCAAATGCAGTACCTAAAGTTGCAACACAGTTCCTTACTCCTGCTGTATATGCCCTAATAACATCCATAGGACCTTCCATAAGAATTATTTGTTTTTTCTTTCTTGCTTCATCTTTAGCTCTATGATAGTTATATAATAATTCTCTTTTTTTAAATATATCTGTCTCTTTAGAATTTATATATTTATTTTCAGTTTCTCCGTTATAAATTCTACCATTATATCCTATAACTTTACCACTTAAATCATATAGTGGGAACATTATTCTATTTCTATATACATCATTTAATACATAATTATTTTCATTAATTAAACCACTTCTTATTAATGTTTTATCATCATATTTCTTAGATTTTAATAATTTAGTAAGCATATCCCTTTCATTTAAAGATAAACCTATACCAAACTCTTTTATAATATTTTCATCTAATTTTCTACTTTTTAAATATTCTTTAGCTTTTTTACCTTTTTCTGTTTGAATATTATTTTGATAAAACTTTTGACTTAATTCATAAATATCATATAAATCTTGGTGTTTATTAACTTTTTTAGCTTGTCCGATATTAACACTAATACTAGCCATATCCGCACATTTCTTAACTGCTTCTAAAAAGCTAATATTTTCATAATCTTGAATAAATTTAAATACGTTCCCAGTTGCTCCACAACTAAAACAAGTATAAATTTGTTTTTCTTTAGAGACACTCATACTCGGAGAATGATCATCGTGGAATGGACAAACTCCAAAATAATTTTTTCCTTTTGAAGTGAGTGTTAAATAACTAGATATTACATCTACTATGTCTAAATTATTTCTAATTTCATTTAATGTATTATTATCAATCATTATATCACTTCCAATTGTCCCTATAATTAATAAACGACAAAAAAATCAAATTTCCTTTTTTTTGTTGCAATTTTTATAAAAAAATTGTATTTTTTTCAATTTTATAGTCAGTTTTATACTTTAATTCACGAATTAGTCTAAATAAGGCTTCGTCTTTTTTCTTGGCCTCTATCATAACATCAAAATCTCTTTTTGTAAACTTTATTTTTTCAAGAAAATCAATAAAATCATCTACATTTATATAATCATTATGACTTCTTTTATTCTTTTTATCTTTAGGAGAAGAAAAATGTATTTTAGGTACTTCACATGACCAAGTATTAAATATTCTTTCTATATAATCTTCTATCTTTTCATTATTCTTATTTACTTTAAAATGGTGGTAATCTAGAACCATAGGTATATTTAATTTCTCACATAAACTAAGTACATTTCTTATATTATAGCTTTTATCATCATTTTCTACTACGATTAATTCTTGTATTTCTTTATCAAGTTTATTAAAATTATCTATAAATCTTTTAATGCCTAGTCTTTTACCTCCTACTTTACTTCCTACATGTAATACTACTTTAGAATTAATATCCATGCTTTTATACATTTTTTGATAAAACTTGAGTATATTAATGGTAGAAGATACGACATCTTCATTAACACTATTTAAAACTGTATAAGCACTAGGATGCATATCTAACCTTATATTATTTTCTTTTATTATATTACCTATTTTTTTATAGTAATTTTTATATTGATTAATAAAATCATAGTGTACATCAGGATGATTAGCTAAAGGTATAAGTTCTGAAGTCATTCTAAAAAAAGTAATATCATTTCTAATATTATATTTTAATATTTTTTCTAAAGATTCAAAATTACTTTTAATAACACTATCTAATTTATCATTACCTCTATCCCCTAATTTTTTATAATGAGTGTAAGTTAACGTGTGAGAAGATGTCTCATCAATAGTTACAGGTACACATGCATATCCTAATCTAATCTTCATATCATCACCATTTATTATTATAAATAGAAAGGAGTTTTTTATGACATTAAAAAGAACAAGATTTATAAGTACAATTGGTATATTTGCACTTTGTTTTTTATTTCATTTTATATATGATTGGTTACCTTGTAGTTTAACAGCAATTTTCTTTCCTGTTAATGAATCTATTTGGGAACACATGAAACTTTTATTTAGTGCGGTTGTATTCTATGGAATAATTGATTATATAATACTTCAAAAATTTAAAATTAAATATAACAATTTCTTTACTTCTTTATTTGTTTCAGCACTTACTATTATTCCAATATATTTAATAATGTTTTTACCTATTTATCATAAGATTGGAGAAAACATGGCTATTACTATTGGGATTATGTTAGTATCTATAATTATATCTCAAGTAATTAGTTATTATATTTTAAAAGCAAAAGATTTTGATAAACTAAATATTATATCGTTAATACTTATTATTATTTCTTATATAGTTTTTGCTTTTCTTACATATTATCCAATAAAAAATGAATTGTTTTTTGATACACAAGAAGAAAAATACGGAATAAATAATTATAATATTTAATCCGTATTTTTTTTACTATTTTATTTTTTTCTTTCAAGTCTTAAAACTTTAGCTTTTTCTTTTCTTAATTCTTTTTGATCTATTTGATTATATAATAAATTAGCTAAGCATTGGTGTAACTGTTTTTCTTCAGGTGTATAATTATTTTTGAATTCAAAAATTTCTTCTAAAATAACTGTTTTTAATTTTTGATTATCTTTACTTCTTGAATGATACCCTACAAAACATTCTAGTTTCTTAGAGCCTCCAGCCTTTATATATTCATTGGCAAAATTTCTTAAGTATGGATCTGAATAATCTATTCCATACATCATTGGAATATCAATATTTCTATTAAATTCTTTAGCAAATAAGAAAGCTCTACGAGGACCTATTCTATTACCTCCTCTTTCGATTATTCTATACATAACACAATTAAGCATTTCTTCTTTTTGATAAACTCTTTTTTCATATAAACTAATAGCTTCTAATAATTTATTATATTTTGACAATTCTATACCTTTTTCTTTTAATAAAATTACTGCTTCTTTGATATTTAATCCAATTAATTCTTCACTTTTTACTTTATTATCTGTATCTTTTTCAACATCTTTAGCTTCTGTGATTATACCTTTTGTAGATAAATATATAATACTTTTATCATTTATAGAAACACAACTATCATACCAAGGTTTAGTTAGAAAAAAACTTTCTTCAAACGTTAAAGAATTAATAAATGCTTTTGCATTATAAAAGTCATCCCAATCTAAAAAATTGACATCTGAATTTTCATCAAATAAATCTTTTATATAAGGATTATCTTTAAACATTATATCATTTATTTTATATAGGCTCTCTCCACCACAAGGTAATATTCTTTTTAATTCATAATCTGGATATCTAAGTTCATACCAAACAGCCATTTTTTCAATAAAATTTCTCATTTCTTTTGGTCTTCGATACTGACCTATATCTGTATAATTTCCCTTTACCATATTTTCAGAGTACCAATCTATAAATTCATCAACTTTATCATCTAAGGAATCTGGATACATTTCTTGAAAATGTTTTGACATGGCTTCTGCTGCTGGAGATGTAATTCTAGGATACTGAAAATTCATTAACATTTCTACTTCTTCTTTTGTCAATTCTTGAGCTTCTACAGTACATTTTCCAATTGAATCATTAATATTTTTACCTTTTTGTGTTACTTTATTACTTAATTGCATTAATCTCTTTTTTAAACTCATCATATCACCTATTTAATCATTTTTACTTTCTGATTTGTATTTTCTTTTTCTTCTAAATTCATTAAATCATTTTTTATTAATTCTTCTATAAATCTAATATCACTTTCATTTAAATCATATAAACACATTATTTCTACCATTAATCCTTTTTTATAATAAGATAAAATTTTCTTCTTACTTGTTTCATATAATTCAATTAATTTTAATTTGTTCTCTAAATTGCTTATTACTTCACTTCTTATTTTATGAGTAGATTCAACTACTTCTAAATTTCTTTCTTTAGCAATTTCATTTAAATTTTTTAACTTTTCCTTTTCAGATCCATAAGTTTTATTTAATAATTCATTTGATTTATTATATATATTTTCTCTCGCTATATTAGTTTTTTTATAATCCATTGGAACTAAAATACTCATACCAATAAATTTTAAAGAGCACAATAAACTTACAATTTTAACCTCTAACCATCCTTCTAAAAATGATACTGGAAGTACAAATCCTGTAGCTATTAGAAGAGATAGTAAAGATGCCTTCACCATTTTAAAAGTGCTTATTTTAGTTAACTTAATATTATTTAATTTATTTTCTATAGTTTTTATATTCTCTTCTGTAGTAGATATTTCCCACATTAAATCTTTATTATCTTTCATACTTCTCTCCTTAGTAATATTATAATAACATATTTTAAATATAAAAAGCAACAAAAAGAGAGTCAAATATCGACTCTCAAATCTATATATAAACACCTTATCTTTAGATAAGATGAGGTGTAGCTAAGTAGCACACTTATATTTAATTCTATATTTAGTATATACAAATTTAATAAATTATATTCCATTTTTTATTTCTTTCATGAATAATATATTCAAAATTTTTAAACGTGTTAATGATTTTTTTCACTAATTCATATTCTCTAACAATTATTCATATTTTATTATATATTCTACTTGTAATCTTTTAACTTTTTATTTTCTTTTTCTAATTCTTTTAAACTTTTATCTGGTGTTGGAAGATTTTCAGGCATTGTTCCACCTAATCTTTTAATTGTGTTTCTAATTTCTTTTCCAACTTCATAATGTGTTTTATTGGCTTTATTTTCTATTTTTATATTTTCGTTTTTTAGTTTTTGTTCTGTTTGAGAAATTCTAAAAAGATTTGCAATTAATTCATCACTTCCCATATTGTCTAATATGTCTTCTCTATATCTCAGATTTTTTCTTTTGGCGATATCGTTTGCTGTTTCTTCATTATATAATCCTTTATAGCCGCAATTATGAAATTTATCAAAGTTCTTTACTCCTGCATTTTTAGCTGCAATATTTAAGGAATAATTACCTTTTCTAGTTAAATCTCTTTGGTAGAATCTTTTTTCATCTTCTGTGAGTTCACTATATTCTCTTTCACTTAGTTCTTGTTTTCTTGTTTGAATAGCAAAATATGTTTGGCCTAGAGCTATTATTTCTTTTTGGGGATTACCATTCATTACTATTAAATAACATGCATATCTAGATAGTTTATAATCTATAACGTTTCTTGTTGCCCCTTTTGCTAGTTTTATCATTTTGCGGTACAACGCAAAATGATCATCTATATTGTATTTACTTTCTTGACACGCAACTTTGGCTCTTTCAATCAAATCATTTATGCTTCGCCATTGACTATATCCTAGCACATTTTGTAATTCCCTGGCCAACCAATATTCATTGCCATTTTCATCTACATGTTTTATATCTTCAAATAACTTTTCTGTATATTCTTTTATTTCATTCATTTAATTCTCCTTCCTATGATGTACATGTTTCTATTTCTAATTTACTATTATTAATTTTAAACATAATACTTCCCTGACTATCTGTTCTATATACTTCACTAGCTTCTAAATTTCCTAATACACCATCATTCGGATGACCATATCTATTATTCTTACCTACACTAATAATTGAATATTTAGGATTTATACTATCAATAAATTCTTCACCGCTACTTGTCTTAGAACCATGATGTACTACTTTTAAAGCATCAATATCACTTTAAAATTTTTTTACTAAATTAATAGCTTCCCCCATATAATCATAATCTCCATAATGATTCATCAATATTCACTTTGTTGTTAGTAAAATACTTAGCAGTTGAAATTGCTCTAACGTAATTTGAAGAATATACAATATCAAAATGTAAAAATTCTTCTATTTTTGATTTTTCTTTCACTATATTTTCTACATTTATTGTTAAAGGCCACTTTTCATTTTGAATTTATAATTTATCATTATTATTTATATTATTAAATTTTAATGTTTCTGAATGTTTCATAAAATATATAATAGTCATATCATCAACGCCTAGATCAATCGTATCATTAATTTATATCTAAATATTCATTTATTTCTTTTTCATTCGGCAGATTTTTCATATAATCAATTGTCAATTTATCTAATATTTTATATTCACTTACTCCTACTGGCTTATTAATATATTTTAATGTATAATCAACTATTTTATTATTCTTATTCTGACATAAAATAATTCCAATTGAAGGATTATCAGTTTTATCTTTAATTTGCTCATCCAATGCTTGTAAATAAAAACCCATTTTGCTACCATATTCAGGAAGAAATTCAGCAATTTTAAGTTCGACTGCAATGTAGCATTTCAGTTTAGTATGATAAAAAAGCAAATCTATATAAAAATCCTTATTACCAACAGTTATCCTATATTGATTATCAACAAAAGAAAATCCATTGCCTAGTTCTAATAATACATTTTTCAGTCTTTCTAACATTTTATTTTCTAATTCTTTTTCTTTAAAGTCATTAGTTAGTTCAATAATATCAAATACGTATGGATCTTTCATCATATTAGATGCTAAATCACTATTTTGTTTTAAAGTTAAATCAAAATTATTATGTTTAGTGTTTTTAATTTGTCTTCTATATAAATTTGTATCTATTTGATATATAAGTACATTTTTAGACCATCCTTCATTTAGACAGTTTTCAATATACCATTTCCTAATAATCTTATTTTTCACTTTTTCAATCAAAATGATATTATGTGTCCATGGTAATTGTGCAACCAGTTGCACAAATTCAGAATCATTTTTATACTCGTTATAGAATGTTTTCATATATTTTAAGTTCCTTATTGAAAAGCCTTTTTGATTTGGATATGACATTTTGAGTTCAAATGCTAACTTGTCCAAAAATTTATTTCCCCAAAACGAATTGTCACAAAGGACTTTACCTATTCTATAGTACAAATTTACTAAACTTATATTTGCATTTACCATGATATCTAATTGCGTCCTATTTATATCTTTTTTTATATCGTCTATTACACTATTATAAGTTTTATCTATTTCTTCTATCAAATTATTACCTTCTTTCACATTTGTGCACCTAAACACGCTTTTTCTATGGTGTACATGTTTCTATTTTTAATTCGTTATTTCTAATCTTAAACATAACACTTCCGTCTTGATCTGTTCTATATATTTTTGAATCATCTAAATTTTCTAATACATTATTATTTGGGTGTCCATATCTATTATTCTTTCCTACACTAATTATTGAATTTTTTGGATTAATCTCATCTATAAATTCTTCACTACTGCTTGTCTTACTACCATGATGTCCTACTTTGAATACATCAATATTTTTCAAATTATATTTTTCTAATAAATCTTCTTCTACTTCTATTCCTGCATCTCCCATAAACAAAAATTTATAATTATCAAATTCAGTATAAATAACATTTGAATTATCATTCTCATTATCATAATCTTTATCATTCAAAAAATATAATTTATTATCATCAATACTTAGTTCTTTAATACAACTATAATATGGTATTTTCTTTTTATCTAAAACCTTTATTAACTCATTCTCTAAATCATTAAACTCACCACAATTAAATATAATTTTCTTTACTTTAAAATTATTAACTAAATTAATCGCTTCACCCATGTGGTCATAGTCTCCATGAGTCAATATTAAATAATCTATACTTTTTATACCTTCACTTTTTAAATAACTAATAATATCTTTAGATATCTCATAATTAAAATTACCACCCGTATCAATGAGTATATTTCCTTTATTGTGAGGTAAATGTATTAAGGAGCTATCACCCTGTCCTACGTCTATAAAAGTTACATATAAATTATTTTTTATATAATTTATGTTGGTATGTATAAAAAGCATTATTACTATTAAAAATATATATTTATATTTTCTTTTTAACATTTTATAAAGTATTAAAGTTATAATTAAGTAATATAAAATTATTATAAAAATATTTACGTGTTGCAGTATTATTTCTATTTTAAAATTTATTATCCATAAAGATAAATTTTCTAATATATTAATCATAAAATCGTATATAAAATCAAGTTTTGGTATTAATACTACGATAAGTGAGAATGGAAATATAATTATAGATACTAAAGGTACAAAAATAATGTTATTTAATATTGTCATAAAATTAATACTAAAATAATTATTTATAAGTATTGGTATACCGGCTAAAAAAGATATAAATGAAGTTATTAATGTTTTAGTTACATAGTTACTACACCTATTTATTATTTTATTAAATAAAATTAAATATAAAGAAATAATATAACTAAATTTAAAACCCACATTATATATATTGTATGGATTAATGATTAATACAGTACACAAAAGCATCAATAGTATTTTTGCTGTACTAAGCTTTAAGTTTAAAAATTTATTTAGAATTAGAAATATAAATAAAAATGTAGCTCTTATTACTGATGGAGTAAAATTAGTTAAAAACATGTAAAATATTAAAAATATAATTACAAATATATAATTAATATTACTCTTTTTTATTCTATTTAAAATATATAATATTATAGAGGATAGAAGTGTTATATGCATACCAGATACTGAAAACAAATGACTTATTCCATTATCTCTATAAGATTTTAATACATTATCACCTATCCCACTACTATCTCCTAATATAAATGTATTTAAATACTCTGATGATTTTATTTTACTTATTCTATTTATTAAGTAATTTTTTATTTTATAAAATATATTTTTATTTTTTTTGATTAAAGTGATATTATCAGCATTCATACTAAAATAAGTATTTTTGCTTAACATATATTTTTTATAATTAAATAAATTAAAATTAGTATTACTTTTCAATTCATTTAATGTACCACTTACCTTTATTTTATCTCCTAAAGATAATTCAATATTACTATAATAATATATAAGTATATTCTCTTTATTTTTAATATTTATGGTATATTTATCATCATCTTTTTTTATACTTGTAACTACACCGCTAATATTTTTAATAGAGCTATTATAAATACTAGATACATTATTAACAGAATAAATTATTTTTATAATAGTTATTAATATTAAAACTATTAAAAATATATTAGAGTTTAATATAATCTTTAATTTTTGAATAAGCTTTTTCTCCTATACCTGATACATTCATAAGTTCTTCTAATGTTTTAAACCCATCATTTTCTTCTCTATAAGCTATTATTGCCTTAGCTTTAGATTCACCTATTCCCGATAAGGTCATAAGTTCTTCTAAAGTGGCAGTATTTATAGATACTAAATTATTTGATACATTAGATTCTGTTTCTACTTCAGTTTCTTCTTTTTCAATATCTTTATTGCTCTCTTCTTTAACACCATTTGTATTCACTGTATCAGTTTCAGTTATACAAGAATCATTTATATTGTCAGGACATACACATTCGTGTTCTATATAAATTATTTCTTTCTCAGGTTCTGTTTCTTTAAATTTTTCTACTTCATCATTTGAATATATTATTATAATCATTTCATCAACTAACTTCTTACTTAAATTAATATATTCTGTGTTTGCGCCTTCTTTTAATCCTCCAGCTATTTCAATAACATCTATAACTCTATCATTATTACTTAATTCATATACTCCAGGATTTTCTACCATACCTTTTATATCTACTTTAATATTTTCTATAATTTCTTCCTCTTCTTTGTCAATCTCAGTGTCAACTATAGTTTTGGTTACTTCTTCTACTTTTTCTTCTTTTTTGTTTGTAATATAAAATATTAAACTTATTAATAAGCCTAATATAATAAAGGCTAATATTAGTGTTACTTTATATTTTTCTATATAATATTTTATTTGTTCCATAAATTCCTTTCTAGTGATTTTCCTATATATATTATATTGAAAAACTTTTCGATTTCCTTTTTTTATTGTAAACTTTTTTCTTTTTTTGTATAATTATATTATGAGGGTATAAGTATATGGAGGAATACTACCTGAAAAGCGCCAGACCTTTGGGTGACGAGGATAACAATTATCGAAAATTCGGCGGGTATTGTTACGGATAAGTGTATTCGATAGATGTGCAACAAAAAGTAAAATCAAAATTACAACAAAATGCATATCACACACATGTTTTTGTCGTGGAAAGAAGGAGAATTTATATGTGTGGTATCACAGGATACATAGGAAAAAATAACAATGCGATTAAAGTCGTAATGGATGGCTTAGAGTCATTAGAATATAGAGGATACGATTCTGCAGGAATCGCATTCATAGAAAATAAAAATTTAAATATTATAAAAGAAAAAGGAAAAATAGCTAATTTAAAAGAAAATATTAATTTTGATATACAAAGTAATTTAGCTATAGGACATACTAGATGGGCAACTCATGGAGAACCAAATAAAGTTAATTCACATCCCCATTCTTCTGGTAAATTTACTATAGTTCATAATGGAATTATAGAAAATTATTTAGAATTAAAAGAAGAATTATTAAATAATGGATATGAATTCCAAAGTTCTACTGATACAGAAGTAGCAGTTGCTTATATTAATTACTTATATGAAAAAGATAATAATATATTATCTGTACTTAATAAAGTTAATGATATTTTTAGAGGATCTTATGCTTTTGGTATTATATGTTTAGATGATTTGGATAATCTTTATGCATTAAGAAAAACTAGTCCTTTAATTATAGCTAAAGGAGATAATGAAAATTATATCGCATCAGATGTACCTGCTATTTTAAAATATACTAATAAATATATTTTACTTGATGATTTTGAAATAGCTAAAATAGATGAAGATAATATTACTGTTTATGATAAAAATCTAAAAGAAATAAATAAAGAGGTATTAGAATTTGAAGGTTCTTTAGAATCTAGTATGAAAGGTGGATATGACCACTTTATGTTAAAAGAAATACATGAAGAACCAACAGTATTTAAAAATACTATAGACACTTATTTAGATACAGATTTTAAAAATATACCTGATTTATCTAAATATAATAAAATACATATAGTTGGATGTGGATCTGCTTATCATGCTGGACTTATAGGAAAATATTTAATAGAAAAATTAGCTAACATACCGGTATTAGTAGATATAGCTAGTGAATATAGATATAATAAAGTATTTTATGATGAAAAAACACTTGTTATATTAATATCACAATCAGGAGAAACTGCAGATACTCTTGCAGTACTTAGAAAGGTTAAAGAAGATAATATAGATACATTAAGTATTGTTAATGTAGTTGGTTCTAGTATAGCTAGAGAATCTAAATACGTAATGTATACTAAAGCTGGTTGTGAGATAGCGGTAGCTACTACTAAAGCTTATCTTGCTCAACTTACTACTCTTATAATACTTACTATGTATTTAACTAATAACAAAGAATTAATTGATGAAATAAATAATATGCCTACTCTACTTGAAGAAATGATTAATATCGATTATAAAAATATCGCCTTATCAATATATGAAAATAAAGATATATTCTTTATAGGAAGAAGTATTGATTATGCATTATGTATGGAAGGTTCTTTAAAACTAAAAGAAATATCTTATATAAATAGTTCTGCATATCAAGCTGGAGAATTAAAGCATGGTACTATTTCTTTAGTTGAAAAAGATACTCCAGTAATATCAATTTCAACAAACGAATCACTATTAGAAAAAACTATCAGTAATACTAAAGAAGTTAAATCTAGAGGCGCTAAAGTTATATTTGTTACTAATAATGATATAGATGGAGACTTCTATGATTATAAAATATTAGTACCTAAAGTATCAGAATTATTACAACCGATACTTACGATAGTTCCGCTTCAAATATTAGCTTACGAAGTAGCTAAACTTAATGGATGTGATATTGATAAGCCAAGAAATCTAGCTAAATCAGTTACTGTGGAATAAAAAAGAGATGAAAAATTCATCTCTTTTGTTTTTAACTTAAATTTGAAATGGATACGGTTATTACTGGGCGAATACCAAATTCGCCACCATAAACTTCAAAAGCATCTAATGTATCATATGTATCATTCATAGCCCAAGCAAGAAAAGCATCACCTTCGCTTGTCCAATAATCACCTATTGCCCAACTAGCACATTGTCCGTAATAATATGCAATTTCAAGCCTGCCAAAGCTACCATAATTATAAACCTCTTCTGTTTTTTCAACTCTTTTTTTACAAACATTTTCAGCTATCTCATCATATTTTGGTAATCTTGGAGAACTTGATAGATTAGTCCATCCTGTTGTAAGACTCTCAACTAGAGGTTCTGCTATTAAGTAATCTGCATAACCATTACTACATGAATCATTTGATTCTACTATAGATCCATCGCTACATTCAAATTTAGCAAAATAATATTTTTCAGCATCTATATTCTCACTCATAAGTAAATTAACATTATTCCCTTCTGTACTCAATACATAGAAGTTATGACTTTCTGTATTACTTACTTTGCAAGTATATTCTGTTCCTAGAGTTGTACTTTTTATTCCATCCACCGCTTTACATATTGCATTTGGATTATACTCTCCTATTGTTATTACACCGTTAGAACCCATACTTACAAGCCATTCATTAAATAAAACATCAACAAGACTTGTTACTTTATTATCAGTTATTGTTATACTTCCTTCACTAGGCTTTGTTCCATCTATATTAATGCTAAATATATTTGTACAATTACTTACTGTTCCACTTAAGCATATATTTCCATTACTCATTATTTGATAAGTTCCATTGGCTACTAGACTACCTTCCATCTCTTTTACTAACAAATCATTTTCTACTGCTCTTATATAATTTTTAACACTCGTTTCTA
>JAFTRC010000068.1 GCA_017462455.1 Bacilli bacterium
AAATGTTACAAAATATAATAAAGGGTGAAGAGAAAATGGAAGAGATAATGAAAAAATTAGAAGATTTTAGTGATGATGAAGAAATATTAGGAGCATATGATGCAGAGTGGCATAGACAAGAAGTAGAAAGAGTAGTAAGATTAGCACAAATAGAAGAAGCTGAGGAAGAAGGATTAGCCAGAGGAATGGAAAAAGGAATGGAAAAAGGTATGGCTAAAGGAATGGCTAAAGGAATAGAACAAGGAATAGAACAAGGAATAGTAAATACAGCAAAGAATATGTTAAAAGAAAACATAGATATAGAACTCATATCAAAAGTAACAGGGTTATCAATTGAAAAAATTCAAAAAATAATTTAAAGGTCAGTATATTGACCTTTTTAATTTCTAAAATTTATAGTATAATAAAAAAGGTGATGCTATGGAACACTTATTCAATAAACTAAATGAAATAATAAATGAGTATGATAATTTTATAGTAATGGGACATAAGGATCCGGATTTGGACTCATTAGGTTCTTCTTTAGGTTTATGTGAAATAATAGAGTCTTTTAATAAAAAAGCTTATTTATTTTTAAATGATAAACACTTAGATGATTATAATTCAAATATTTCACAAGCATTTCAATCGTTTGAAAAAATGAAAAAAGATATAGTATGTGTTAATCAAAGAAGTTATAGGAAAATAAAAGGTGATACGCTACTTATAGTTGTGGATGTACATTCTCAAGATAGATTAGAATATCCAGAACTAGTTAATATTTATGATACTATAGTTTTGGATCACCACATAAAAAATAAAGATTATATTAAAGATACTAAGTTTTTGTATGTCGACTCTAATCTTTCTAGTATGAGTGAACTTATTACTTATTATGCTGAGTTTGTAAATATAGATTTGGATAATGTAATCGCTACAATCCTTCTTGCTGGAATAGAAATAGATACTAACGGATTTAATTTAAAAACCACTAGTAGTACTTATGAAGCTGCCTCTACTCTTATGGAGATGGGCGCTGATTCAATATTAAAGCAAGAATTATTAAAAGAATCAAAAGAAGAATATATGAAAAGAGCAACATTTATACGAAATAGTTTTATGGCTACTAATAATATTGCTATGTGTTTAATAAATACAGAAAGTACTACCAAAGAACTTGCTGAAGTAGCTCAAGAACTTTTAACTTTTGAAGATGTTAAAGCATCTTTTGTAATAGGTAAGCTTGATGAAAATATTATTGGGGTAAGTGCTAGATCTTTAGGACATATAGATGTTAGTACTACTATTAAACAATTAGGTGGTGGAGGAAATAGCTCAAATGCGGCTGTTCAAATAAAGAATAAAACACTAAAAGAAGTTAAACAAGAAATAATAGATATGATAAAATAGAGAATAACTGTTTCTCTTTTTTCTTTTTTATAGTATAATATTAATAGGCTTTAAAGGAGGGTTATGTATGAAGATAATTTTACTAAAAGATGTTAAAAAACAAGGTAAAAAGGGAGATATATTGAATGTTAAGGATGGTTATGGAACATTCTTGATAAATAAAGGTGAAGCAGTACTAGCCACTCAAAACAGTGTTAATAGATTAGATAGAGAAAATGAAGAAAAAAAACAACAAGAACTTGCTCTCATAAAAAAATGTGAAGAAATTAAGAAAAAACTAGAAAAGTTAACTATAAGTTTTAAAGTTAAGACAGGAGCGCAAGATAGAGTATTTGGGAGTGTTAGTCCAAAACAAATAGTGGAAGAATTAAAAGGCAAAGGATATGAGATTGATAAGAAACAAATAAAAATAGATGGAACTATCAGTTCTTTAGGATTTCATAATATAGATATAGAGTTACATAAAAAGGTGGTTGCTAAACTAAAAATTGAATTAAAAAAGTAGGTGAAGTATGAATAGAGAAATACCTCATAATATAGATGCAGAACAATCTGTATTAGGTTCAATGTTTTTGACTAAGAAAGCATTACAAAAATCTTTGGAATTATTAGATGGTAGTGAATTTTATTTAGATAGTCATGCTAAGATTTTTGAATGTATGAAAAGCTTAGAATCAAAAGGAAGTGTAGTTGATTTAACTACAGTTGCAGATGAGTTAAACAATAGAAATTGGTTAAAACAAATAGGAGATATTGAATATCTAACTGAGATTATTGAAAGTGTACCTAGTGCAGCGAATATTGACGAATATATTAAAATAGTAGAAGATAAATCTATACTTAGAAGACTTATTGATGAAGCAACAGCTATTATCACAAATAGTTATAATACTTCCAGTAATATAAGTGAAGTGATTGAAGAAGCAGAAAAAAAGATATTTGATGTATCAAAAAGTCTTAGAAGTACAGAATTTAAAAGTATTCAAGATGTTTTATATAAGACTCAAGCAGATTTAGAAAAACTTGCGGCTAATAAGGGTGATGTTACAGGTATTCCAACAGGATATTATGAATTAGATAAATTAACTAGTGGATTCCATCCACATGAATTAATAATTATAGCAGCTCGTCCAGGTATGGGAAAAACTGCTGTAGCTTTGAATTTCGTTACAAATATAGCTATAAATAGCAAAAAGACAGTAGCTTTATTTAACATGGAAATGGGTGCGGAACAACTAGCTATGCGTATGTTATCTAGTGTAGGTCAAATAGAAGGGTCTAAATTAAAAACTGGTAATTTGGAACACTCAGATTGGAAAAGAGTTAACGAAGCAATAAGTAGACTTTCTAACACTAATATATATATAGATGATACTGCTGGACAAACTGTAGGAGAGATTAGAAGTAAATGTCGTAAGTTAGCCACTAGTCCAAGTGGACTTGATATAGTTGTAATAGACTACTTAACTCTTATTCAAGGCTCAAGTAAAAATGGAGCGAATAGACAACAAGAAGTTGCTGATATATCTCGTGCTTTAAAAACTATGGCTATGGAATTAAATGTCCCAGTAATCGCATTATCACAACTTTCTCGTGGTATTGAACAACGTGTTGATAAAAAGCCAATGCTTAGTGACTTAAGAGAGTCTGGAGCAATCGAGCAAGATGCTGATATTGTTGCTTTTCTACACTGTTCTGATGAAGAAAGAGTTAAGGAAAACAGTTTAATGGAATTTGTTATAAGGAAACATCGTAATGGACCTTTAGCCGATGTTCCACTAATTTTTCAGAGGGGTACAAGTACGTTTGTAAACGTTGCTAATGTAAAAGAGGAGAATTAGAATGAAAAAAGTAGGTGTATATTTTTCTATATTTTTGCTTTCTGTAATAGTATTTTTATTAGGTTTTAATTATGAAACAGGAAAGCAGCCTAATACATATTATAATGTTTATTTAGATGAAGAATATATAGGAATGATAGAATCAAAAGAAGAATTAGAAGATTATATAAATAATCAGGCAAATACTATAAGAGATAATGTAAGAGATTATTCTTTAAAAATAGATGCGATTGATACTTTTGAAAAATATAGTTTGAATGCTAATGTAGAAAGTTATTCTAATCGTGATAAAGCTACATATATATTAGCTAATAGAGATTCATTAAATTTAACAGATTTAGAAATAGAAAATATAAATTTTTATCTTAATAATAGTTTATATAATCATAGTTCTTATGAAATAAATGAAATGAGGGAGTACATAAAACAAAATGAAATATATAATCATGTTGAAGATGTATATACTCCAAATGGAATAGAGATAAAGAAAGTTTATACTTATCATACCGATATTTCAACTGTGCCAGATATATATAAAAAAATAATAGAAAAGAAATCTTGTACTATTTCAGGATATAAGTTTACTATAAAAAGTACTAATGAAGAGATAGAAGATTTAGAAATATATACAATAGATAAACAAATATTTAATGATGCAATAGAAGATTTAATAACTATATTTGTTGATGAAGAAAAATATTTAGCGTATAAAAATGATACACAACAAGAAATAAGTACGGTTGGTTCTATAATAGAAAATATATATGTGGAACAAGATATTACTTATAAAGCGGTGAATATTTCAGTAGAAGAAAAAATATATACAAGTTCGCAAGATTTATCAGCTTATCTATTATATGGAGATAATTTCGAGCAAAGAACAGTTTCGGTACAAAAGGGTGACTCAATAGAATCGATTTCATTCAATAATCAAATAAGTGTACAAGAATTCTTAATATTTAATGATAAATATACAAGTAGAGATAACTTATTAGTTCCAGGAACTGAAGTAGTTATAGCTAATGTAGATCCAAAGATTCAAATAGTAGTTGAGACTTATGAAGTTGTTGATAAAGAAACTGAGTTTGCTGTAACAGAAGAATATGATGAAAATATTACTCAAGGACGTGTTGTAGTAGCTCAAGAAGGGCAAAATGGTATTGATAGAGTAAGTCAAAATGTTAAGAGTGTAAATGGTGGAATCTCTTATGTAGATCCAGTTGATAAACAAGTAATTAAAAACTCTATACCTAAAATTATTAAGATTGGTACTAAATTTATACCAAATGTAGGTAGTACTGCTTCTTGGGGATGGCCAACGGAAAGTGGTTATACATTCTCATCATACTATGGATATAGATTGCAAGTGTTTGGAGAAGGAAACTTCCATTCAGGATTAGATATAGCTGGTACCGGATATGGCTCTAATGTATATGCTTCAAACAATGGTGTTATCGAAACAATGAAATATGCATATAATTACGGATATCATATAATAATAAATCATAATAATGGATATTATACTGTTTATGCTCACATGTCTGGATTTGCTCCTGGTCTATCAGTAGGAAGTACAGTATCACGTGGTGATGTAATTGGATATATAGGGTCTTCTGGTTGGGCAACAGGACCGCATCTTCATTATGAAATAAGAACATGTGCTGCATATTCTTGTACTACTAATCCTTTGAATTACTATTAATGAGAGTATGTGTATTATCAAGTGGAAGTAAAGGTAACTGTACCTATGTTGAAACAAATAATCATAAAATTTTAATAGACATAGGTACAAGTTGCTTGTATGTAGAAAAAGCTTTAAGGAGTATTAATGTTGATCCAAGCGATATAGATTTAATATTAATCACACATGCACATATAGATCACGTTAATGGTCTTAAAGTTTTTTGTAAAAAATATAATCCACTAGTATATATATCTGAAAAGATATTAAAAGAATCCAATTTGAGAATAGATAATATTAGTAGTGAAGAAGAAGTAAATGTTAACAGTGATATTAAAATAAAATCAATAAAATTATCTCATGATGTTACTGATATAAGAGGATTTGTTATAGAAGAAAATGATTCTTCAATTGTTTATATTACAGATACTGGCTATATAAGTGAAAAAAATTTCAATTTAATATCTAATAAAAATGTATACGTATTTGAAAGTAATCATGATATAGAAATGCTTATGAATAATCCTAAATATCCACATCATACAAAAATAAGAATATTGAGCGACAAAGGACATTTATCCAATAAAGATTCTGCTTATTATTTAACTAAGTTAATAGGTAAAGATACTAAACATATAGTTCTAGCCCATCTTAGTGAACAAAATAATACAGAAGAACTTGCTTTATCTACATTAAAAGATGCTTTAGAAAGAAGAAAAATTAATTTTAATGATATAGTAGTAGCTAGGCAAAACGAAATGACGGAGTTGTATACAGTATGATAAAAATAATATGTGTTGGAAAAATAAAAGAAAAATATTTTAAAGATGCGATAGAAGAATATACTAAAAGATTATCTAAATATACTAAATTAGAAATAATAGAAGTAAATGATGTAGATAATGATAGTATAGATATAATTCTTTCTAAAGAAAAAGAACTTATAGAAAAATATATAGGTTCTAGAGACTTTGTTGTTACTTTAGAAATAGAAGGGAATATGATAAGTAGTGAAGACTTAGCAACCAAAATAGATAATATATTTAATACTAATTCAAATATAACTTTTATAATAGGTGGTTCTTATGGATTACATAAAGATATAAAAAGTAAAAGTAATTATAAGTTATCATTTTCTAAAATGACATTCCCACATCAATTATTTAGAGTCATTTTATTAGAACAAATCTATAGATCGTTTAAAATAAATAATAATGAGTCATATCACAAATAAAGGAATTGTTAATCAATTTCTTTTTTTTGTGAAACTTTTGTGAAATTATGTATTTTACTTGATATAAAATTAATTTTATAATAAAATATTTAACAGGTGATTTTATGAATAATGTGTATAAATTTATTGAAAATTTAAAAATTAATAATCAATGTATTGTGGTTGCTGTTAGTGGTGGACCAGATTCTATGTTTTTATTAGATACACTTATTAAATCAAGAGATAAGCTTAATTTAAAAATAGTAGTCGCGCATGTTAATCATAATATAAGACCTGAAAGTTATAATGAGGCAATAGAAGTAGAAAAATATTGTAAAAATAATAATCTTATTTTTGAATCATATAAGATAGAAAAATATCCAGATGATAAATTTAGTGAAGAAGCAGCCAGAAAAATAAGATATGAATTCTTTGAAAAAGTAATAAATAAATATAATTCTGACATTCTCTTTACAGCACATCATGGAGATGACTTGATTGAGACGGTTTTAATGCGTTTAACTCGTGGTTCTAGTATAAAAGGATATGCTGGGTTTGAAAGTGTGTCAAAGGATAGAGGTTATAAAGTTGCAAAACCACTGATTTTTATGACTAAAGAAGAAATTGTAAATTATTTAGATGAAAACAATATTTGGTATGCAATAGATATGTCAAATACAAAAGATGATTATACTAGAAATAGATATAGAAAATATATTTTACCAGAATTAAAAAAGGAAAATAAAGATGTTCATAATAAATTTTTAGAATATAATCAAAAATTATTAATGGCTGATGAATATTTAAAGAAAGTAGCTGCTGATTTTTATAATAAAAATGTAGTTGATAATAAAATAAATATTCATAAATTTAATGAGTTAGATAAGATAATAAAAGTATATGTATTGGAAAAATATTTAAAAGGTATTTATTTAAATAATATTGGAAAGATAAACAATACACATATTGATATTATAATTAATTTATTATCAAATTCTAATAATTCTATAATTGATTTGCCTTTAAATAAAAAAGGAATAATAGAATATAATAATTTTAGAATTATAGATAATAAGTATGTGGATAACTATGAATATATATTTACTAATAGTGTAGAATTACCAAATGGAAAGAAGATATATGTGGATAACTTCACAAAAGATGGAAGTAATTATGTTATACACATAAATAGCGAAGAAATTAAATTGCCTTTTCACGTTAGAACAAGAAAAGATGGAGATTTAATGTGTATAAAAAATATGAATGGTTCTAAAAAAGTTAATGACATATTTACTGATTTTAAACTTTCTAAAGAACTTAGGGATAGTTATCCAATTGTTACTGATGATAGTGGAGAAATAATTTGGATACCTGGAATAAAAAAATCACATTTAGATAGAAAAAAAGAACAAAAATATGATATAATATTAAAGTATGAATAGAGGAGGAATAACATGGATAAAAAAGTAGTAAAAAGAAGTGCCGTATCATATGGTGTTTTAGCGCTTATAATTGTTGGCATTTTTATATTTATGAACGCATTAAATAATAAAGTTAATGATTTGACTTATAGTGAATTTTTAACTGAATTAGAAAATAATAAAGTTACAGAGCTTACAATAACTCAGAATAATAATGAAGGTGTATATACATTAACTGGAAAATTAGAAGGATATGATGAAAATGAATCATTTGTTACTTCTGGTTCTTTAAGTGATAAAACTTTAAATCAAATTTATGAGTTAAAGGGAGATAACGACATTAAGATAAAAGTAGATAGTGATCCACAATCTAGTTTATTCTTATTGTTTATAGTAAATGTTCTTCCAATGTTACTTTTATTAGGATTAGCTTTCTTAGCTTACTATTTCATTTCTAAACAAATGGGCGGAGCTAATAAATCTATGGATTTTGGAAGAAGTAGAGCTAGGCTTACTAGTGATAAAGATAAAGTTAAATTTGATAAGGTTGCTGGTTTAACCGAAGAAAAAGAAGAAGTTCAAGAACTTATAGATTTCTTAAAGGAACCAAAGAAATTTCAAAAAATGGGAGCTAGAATTCCAAAAGGAGTACTTTTAGTAGGTCCTCCAGGAACTGGTAAAACATTGCTTGCTAAGGCAGTAGCTGGGGAAGCTAATGTACCATTCTATTTTATAAGTGGTTCAGATTTTGTTGAACTTTTCGTGGGTGTTGGAGCTAGCCGTGTTAGAGATATGTTTAAACAAGCTAAACAAAACGCTCCTTGTCTAATATTTATAGATGAAATAGATGCAGTTGGACGACAAAGAGGTACTGGTCTTGGTGGTGGACATGATGAAAGAGAACAAACTCTTAATCAATTACTTACTGAGATGGATGGATTTGGAGCTAACGAAGGAATTATCGTTATAGCAGCTACAAATAGACCGGATGTACTTGATCCAGCATTACTTAGACCTGGAAGATTTGATAGACAAATCACAGTTAATTTACCAGACGTAAAAGGTAGAGAAGAAATCTTAGGAGTACATGCTAAAGGTAAAACATTTGCTAAAGGTGTTAAATTAGAAAATATAGCTAAACGTACTGTAGGATTTAGTGGTGCTGATTTGGAGAATTTACTTAATGAAGCCGCACTTCTTACTGTAAGAAGAAAGAAACCTGCTATAACAATGGCAGAAATTGATGAAGCTCATGATAGAGTACTTATGGGACCTGCTAAGGTAACTAAAAAATACACAGAGCAAGAGAAAAAATTAGTTGCTTACCATGAAGCAGGTCATGCAGTAGTTGGTATAAAATTAGAAGGCGCAAATGAAGTACAAAAAATAACAATTATACCTAGAGGTCAGGCTGGTGGGTATAACCTTATGTTACCTCGTGAAGAAACATTCCTTTCTACAAAGAAAGATTTACTTGAAACAATAAGTGGTTTACTTGGTGGTCGTGTTGCTGAAGAAATCGTATTTAATGAGGTAACAACAGGAGCTCATAACGATTTTGAAAAAGCAACTAAAATAGCTAGAGCTATGGTTACTGAATATGGTATGAGTGATTTAGGGCCTATTCAATTTGAACATCCAGAATCAAGTGTATTCTTAGGTAGAGATTATAATAAGAGTCGAAATTTCTCTAGTCAAGTGGCTTTTGAAATAGATCAAGCTCAAAGAAAAATAATTAATGAGTGTTATGAAAGAACTCAAAAAATACTTAAAGAAAATAGAGATTTACTTGATTTAATAGCTAATACTCTTTTAGAATATGAAACTATTACTAAAGAACAAATTGATTATTTAGTAAAAAACGGTTGTATGCCTGATGAAAATGGAGAAATTGATTTAAGCGAATATAAAGAAGCATCTTTATTTGATTTAACTGTAGAAGAGTTAAAAGACTTAGCTAAAGAAAAAGGAATAAAAAATATAAGTAAAATGAAAAAAGATGAATTATTAAAGGCCTTAGAAGATAATGAATAGTTATCTTCTTTTATTGTAAAAATATATTAAATATGTTAAAATATTTATAGAATAAAGAGGTGTAATCATGAAAAACGCTTATGAAAAAGATATTTTAAATAGTAATGACTTTTTTAATGATTATTTTAATAATATGGATTTAAATTCTGAGATGAAAAAATTCTATGATATTATAGAAGATGAAGAATTACAAACTGAAATACAAAAAGAAGAAAGATTAACTCAACTTAGAAATGAAAATCATCAACGTTATCATGATATTGACTTAGTGAAATTAAAGGAATTACCTAAGGATTTACAAGATTTAGTAAATGACATATTAGAAGTATATAATTGCATAAATTCTAAAAAATTGTTAAAAGAAAATTATACAAATGCACTTGAAAGTAAAAATCTTTTAGACCATGTTTATAGAAATATAAATAGATTAGAAAGAATAATAAAAACAATATTAAAAGAATTAGTGCCTGAAAATAAGAAACAACAAAAAAAATTCTCTATAAGTTATTTTGAAAGCTTAGATATAGATGAAGCATTAAAAAAAGATTTAATATTACGATATAATGAATTAGTATTATTTTCATCAGAGATGCCTAAAGATATATATGATGAATTAAAACGTGAAGTAAATAGGAAAAAACAAATAAAAAATATATTGAAATTAATAAATGTTGAAGAGGTAAATAAAGAAAATATAATAAAGCAAGATAAATTAAAAACATTAAATCAAAAAATAAATAAAGAAATAGAAAAATATAGAGAAAAAATAAATTATTTAGAAGATTTAATGCCCGAAAAAAGTAGACATTTAGAAGAATTTAATGACTTCAAAGAATTTTGTAGTAAATTAATAGCTTATGATGATACAAATTACAACAATGCTAGACAAACTTATGAAATATTAAGTGACGAATCTAGATTTAAAATATATATAAGTAATTTTGAAGAGTTATTTATACAAGAAATAGAAGATAATAACAAAGAAAAACAATTTGTATATGAAAAAGTAGGTGTTAAAAATTTAAAGATATCTTTAAATTATATAGCGGCTAATTATATGGATTCTTTAAGTGATGAAAGTAAAAAAATTATTAAATATGTTTATAGTGAACTAAAATCAGAAGATTATGATTTAGAGAAATTAGAAAAACTTTTGGGATTAGTTGTAAGAAGAATATGGAAAAATACAATTACTGATGTTCATTCATTTAATAATAATGATGATTACTATTTTATATGTTCTAATAATCAATTTATAGATGAAAAATATCAAACAATATTAATAACTAAAAAAGAAATAAACCGGGTAGAAGATTATGGTGATTATCAAATAGGATTTATATGTGATTATAATGATAATATAATGTATATAACTGAGAATAATGATATTATGTCAGTTGATTATAATGATATGTCTAATTTAAAAACCCCAATACAATTAGAACAAGAATTTCTTAATTTCAAAGTCAGTAATAGAATAGCACTTAATGGGTTTAAGACAAAGATAAGTGCAGTTTATTATATAGACGATGGTAATATAGATAAATATAGAAAAGCAGTAGAACTTTCTAATATGTATAAATTACCTTTAATAGAATTAAAAAAAGATAAATAACACAAAATTATTTATCTTTTTATTTTTTTATAAACTTTTAATAATAATGGATAGAATGTTTTTATAGGAGTGTATAACCAAGAAATAGGTAAATCATATTCTCCAGTAAATTCCATAATACGCCCATTAAATTTTTGTTTAAATGTAGTTAAATGATCATTAAGGTTACCATCAATTCCCCCTAAATTGCAATAGTGGCAATTATTATCTTTAGAGAATTTAATCATTTCAAATACTAATCCAGCAGAAACATTTAATTTAGTTAAGTTAGAACTATTTCCAGCATACAAGTATTCACTAGTCCTAATACCTTTTTTATTTTTAGGAAGTAATAATAATCCTGTAGATAATGTCATATTATTACCGTTTTCTTTAATTAATTCTTTTACCTCTTTTATTTCTTCATCTTTACCATTATTATCTTTTAAGAATTCTAAATATTTATTTAAATCAATATTGCCAAAGAATAAGTAAACTCTATCTTTAAAATTTTCTAATATTCTAACAAAATATTCTTTATTTCTTAAACTAATATTTTGCTTCTTTTCAGTAATTCTAAGTAATTCAACAAACTTATCTAAATCATTTAAATTATTAGTAATTTCAAAAGTAACGCCTCTTTTTTCATGAAAACTACCTAAATAATATTTAAACTTACTTTTATATGTTTTAAGTATTTCTTCTTCTGTAAGTATTTTAGATTCTTTATTACAAATAGGTGCGAACATATTATATTGCGGTTGAAAATTTTTGCCAAATTCTTTATTTATTCCACCGTATTTATAGCCTAATTTTACAAGATTATTATGTTTAATTTTATAATTTTCAGAATAGTGGTGTTCCACATCTTCTCCTTTTGCACTTTCGTCACTTATACAAAAGTTAGGATCAAGTTTAACAACATAAGCTCTATTTTTCTTAGCTAATTTTTTAATATTTAATGTCATTTCATTTAGTTCTTCAAAATTAGTAAAGTCTATTAAATATCCTCTTGGAATATAAAATAATTTAATGTTTTTAAAAACTCTTTTAACAAGTATTAAACACACTCCAACTAGTTTTTTATCTTTATAAAGTCCACAATAGAATTTATCCCAATTATTTTTTATATTCGCCCATTCATATTCTTGCATAAAACTAGCCATAGAATAATTTTCAACAAATTTATCATATGATTTTTTATCTAAATTATTTGTAAATGTATACATATAATCACATCTTTCTTTAAATATTATACCCTAAAGAACTATTTTTTACAACTATATTAAAAAGCTAAGATATGGTAATCTTAGCTATAATTATTTAACTTTTTTTAAATCTAAATCTGTTAAAATTTTCATAAGAGGTGATTCATTATCATCAATTATTTCAAAATTTTTTTCAAATGTTTGATATGCTTCAAATAAGCTATCACCGTATACTCTATTTATTTTAGTCTCATTAGTATTTCTTTTTATTCTATTAAACGAATAATTAAATAATTGTGAGTAGTTTTCGTTTATTAAAAATGTTACCACATCTTTCTTTTGTTCTGAAAATATTTTTTGTAGTTTTTTATCGTTATCATCAAAACAATTATGACGATAATTAGCCGTTGAATAACTCAAATCATTTGTTACAAAATCATAAGCCATTAATTTAAGTTGATTATTTTCTCTTTTAATTGTAGAAAAGTGCAACCCAAATTTACTACCTGAATAAACAACTATATTATCAAAGTCTTTATCAAATGATTCAAAATTTTTAGGAATTAATAATGTGTTGAATCCTAATCCTTTTATCTCGTACATTGTATATGGTATAAAGTTTAATATAACATCACTCTTTAAGTAATTGTTTTCTCTTTTTTCTGTCCTTTCTATTCTTAGAAAATCAAAAAAATAAGTATTATTAATATATTCATTTTCTTTATATAATTGATTTGAATTAAAAGTTTCAACATAGAATTTCATAAAAAATCCCCTTTCGTGCACTATATAATATAATAAATAAGAATAAATGTCAACACTCTTTTTTTGAGTGCTTGTTAAAAAGTATAAAAGATAGTATAATTATTATAGAGGTGGGTCATGAAAAAGATGAAGAAAAATTCTTTAATAGAGGGTGCGATAGTTGCTACTCTAGGAATAATAATTGTTAAAGTAATAGGTTTGCTTTATGTTATACCTTTTAATGCAATAATAGGTGAACAAGGTGGAGCTTTATATGGCTATGCATATAATATTTATAATTTATTTTTAGCTGTAAGTAGTGCAGGATTCCCGTTCGCTATTAGTAAATTAACTAGCGAGTATAGCGCACTTGGATATAATAAGGCAGTTAAAGATACTTATAAATTATCTTTAAGAATAATATCAATAATATCTGTAGTAATATTTATTTTATTATTTGTATTTGCCCCACAAATAGGTAAATTAATAATAGGAAATTCTACTGGAGGAAATACAATAGATGATATAGCTTTTGTTATAAGGATGATATCATTTGCTATACTTGTTGTACCTTTTCTTAGTGTTACTAAAGGATTCTTACAAGGTCATAAATTTATAGCTCCTACAAGTGTGAGTCAAATTCTTGAACAAATAGTTAGAGTAGCTGTAATTCTTATTGGTAGTTATGTAGCTTTAAGAGTTTTTGGAACAGATATGAAAACTGCAGTAGGTATAGCTGTTAGTGGAGCTTTCTTTGGAGGGGTAATTGCTTATATCTATCTTAAAATAAAAATAAAGAAATCTAAATTATTACCTAGTGATGATGTTAAAGATAAAAAAGAAATAAGTAAGAAGGAAATAATAAAAAAAATACTTACTTATTCAATACCATTCATAATAATAAGTTTGATATATAACCTTTATAACACAGTAGATATGATACTTGTATCTAGAACTATGAATGATATTTTAGAAATGTCTAGTGATGTTACTGAATCAGTTGTTAGCGTTTTTACAACTTGGGGAGTTAAACTAAATAATATAATACTTGCTGTTATTACAGGTTTAACTACTAGTTTAATACCTAATATTGTTTCAAGTTATACTAAAAAAGATATGAAAGATGTAGATAACAAGTTTAATAAAGCTTTACAATATGTGTTGCTTATAATGGTACCCTGTACATTATTCTTATCTTTCTTAGCTGAACCAGTATGGACATTATTCTATGGTGAAAGTGTATATGGTCCTATTGTTTATAAAATGTTTGTATTTGCGGCTTTATTTGGAGGTTTATATTCAATAGTAGTAAATACATTACAAGGATTAAGTAAATATAAATTAGTAATAACTACAGTGCTTATAGGATTATTACTTAATACAGTACTTGATGTACCAATGATGTTACTTGTACACAATTTAGGATATGAAGTAAGTTATGGAGCAATCCTAGCTGCGATAATAGGTTATAGTGTATCAATAATTATATCTTTAGTAGTACTTCATAAAAAATATGGATTTAGTTTTACTGATACAAGAAAAAGATTACCTAGTTATGTAATGTCTTGGCTAGTTTTTGAAATAGTTATAGTATTATTAAAATTAGTTGTACCAACTAACTTAGATGGTAGACTTATACAAATACCAATACTATTATTATTTGGAGTATTAAGCTTTGGAATTTATGTAGTTATACATTACTTTAGTGGTAACTTAACAAATTTATTTAATATAAAGAAAGGGAAAAGAAAATGAAAATAGGAATAGCAAACGATCATAGAGGAATAGAAACAAAACAAAAATTGACAGAATTCTTAACTGAAAAAGGATATAATGTAGTTAATTATGGAACAAATCAGGAAGGAAGAGTTGATTATACAACATATGGATTCATAATAGGAGAAAAAGTTGCAAATAAAGAAGTTGATTATGGTATAGCTATATGTGGTAGTGCGATAGGTATATCTATTGCTTGCAACAAAGTTAAAGGCGTTAGATGTGGTAAAATAAATACAGTTGATGAAGCTATACATGGAAAAGAAAGAGACTTTGTAAATGTAATAGCTCTTTCAGGAACTACGCCTATAGAAGAAAATATAAAAATAGTTGAAGCATTTTTAGAGACTAAAGAGAATACAGAAGATCCAGTTTATAAAAATAGAGTAGCTCAAATAGTGGAATACGAAAATGATTAAGATAATGCTTTATATGTTAGTCTTTCTATTTATCATTTGGGCAATGGAAGGATTAGATTTAAATAAACTGTTTAAGCAAAGTAGAATATTACAAGCTCGTATTATTTATATTGTAATAGCTCTTTCACTAACGTATCTAACAACTAATTTCTTGTTTGATTTCTTTAATTGTTTTAGTGTTTTTAAGTAGTATGTTATACTTTAGGAGATGGTATCTTGATAAAGAAAATACTACTTTTTTCATTCTTAATAGTATTTATTCCTTTTATAATAGTTACAATATTTATTAGAGATGATGAAATAACTTTTAACTTTTCTAGTAATAGTGTAGTTAGAGTATATAGAGAAGATACAGGCGTAATAGATGAAGTACCTATAGAAGAATATGTAGTAGGTGTTGTATCAGGTGAAATGCCTATAGAATTTGAACTTGAAGCACTCAAAGCTCAAGCTGTAGCTGCTAGATCTTATGTAATGATACAACTAGAAAGAAATATAAATAAAGAGTATGATGTAGTAGATAGTGTAACGAATCAAGTATATCTAGATAAAAGTAATTTAATGACTGCTTGGAAAGAATCTTATACAGATAATATTAACAAAGTAAAAATGGCAGTTTTATCTACAAAGGGAGAATATATTTCTTATAACGGTAAAGTTGCTGAAGCATTATTTTTTTCAACTAGTCCAGGAAAGACAGAAAATAGTGAAGACATATTTACAAATCAAGTTGCTTATTTAAGAAGTGTAGATAGTCATTGGGATGAAATATCACCCGTATATATTTCAAACACTACATTCACACTAACTGAATTTTGTAACTTATTAGGACTTGATTATAGTGATACATTAACTATAGAAGTAATAGAAAGTACAAGTACAGGTAGAATAAAAAGAATAAAAATCAATAATAAAGAATTTACAGGTAATTATATTTGCTCTAAACTATCACTTAGATCTACTTATTTTGAAATAATAGTTGAAGGTACTAAAGTAGTAATAAAGAATAAAGGATATGGACATGGGGTAGGTATGAGTCAATATGGTGCAGAGGGTATGGCAAAGGAAGGTTATACTTATCAAGATATTTTAAAACATTATTATACAGGTGTTGAAATAAAAAAATTTTAAAAAATTGTATAAAAACTATTATTTTGTTCACACTTAAAATGAGGTGAATAAAATGAAAAGACAATTAAAAAAGTCAGTTGTTTATAGTTTATATGGAATTTCTTTCGCATTACTTGTAGGAGGTGTTATTGGACTTGGACTAGCTACAAAAAAGGTTAGTGAATCAGAGTTTCAATATGTATCAAAAGGAATACTTGATTATGAAGAAGAAGTTAAAGTAGTTAATACTTCTCCAGTTATAGCTAGACCTTATACTGACCAAGAAGTAAATGTTGTAAAAAGTTACTATGATTATAAAGCAGAAGCTGCATCTCAAGAAAATTCATTAATATATTATGAAGATACTTATATGCAAAGTAGTGGGGTATCATATTCTAAGGGAGATGTATTTGATGTAGTTTCTATTTTAGATGGTACTGTAACTGAAGTAAAAGAAGATACAACTTTAGGTAATGTTATAACTATAGAACACGAGAATGGAATAGTAAGTGTATATCAAAGCGTATCAGATATACAAGTAAAAGAAAATGATGTAGTAACTAGTGGACAAATATTAGCTAAAAGTTCAACATCAAATATATCAACTGAATTAGATAATCATTTATACTTTGAATTAATAGTAAATGGAACATGTGTTAACCCTGAAAACTATTATGATAAATCAGTGAATGAAATAGAGGGCTAAGCCCTTTTTATGTATAAACATCACTTTAAAATATATAATTTATTAAGGGGTGTTAAATGAATTCATTGATTATTAAAAGAGTAATAGATGAAGCACACTATATGTTAGATACAAAGAAAACTGTAAGAGAAATAGCTAAAGTATTTAATGTTTCTAAAAGTACTGTACATAAAGATTTACATGAAAGACTTCTAGATATAGATTTTGAACTTTATCAAGAAATAGATAGTATTTTAAAGTATCATATCGATGTAAGGCATATAAGAGGTGGTGAATCTACTAAAAAAAAGTATAAAAATTTGGCTTGAGTTAAGTAAAATATGGTAATTTATGGTATAATATATAAAGATGGAAATAGGAGGCGATAGATGTGTTTGCTAAAGATATAGGGATAGATTTAGGTACTGCTAATGTATTAATATATATTAAAGGACAAGGAATTGTTTTAAATGAACCTAGTATAGTTGCAATAGATTCAGATTCAAAAAAAATACTTGCTGTAGGGACACAAGCAAGAGAAATGTTAGGAAGAACTCCAGGGAAGGTACAAGCAATTAGACCTATGAAAGATGGAGTTATTGCTGATTTTGAAATAACTGAAAGAATGCTTAATAGTTTTATAAGTAAAGTAAATGGTAAAAGTTTTTTATCTAGACCTCGTATTTTAATTTGTTGTCCATCAAATATAACTCAAGTAGAAAAAAATGCTATAAAGGAAGCTGCTGAAAGAACTGGAGCTAGAAAAGTTTTTCTTGAAGAAGAACCTAAGGTAGCTGCTATAGGAGCTGGACTTGATATATCTAGACCTAGTGGTAATATGGTTATAGATATTGGTGGTGGTACTACTGATATAGCAATACTTTCTTTAGGGGATATTGTTACAAGTGAATCAATTAAAATAGCAGGAAATACATTTGATAATGATATTATTAAATACATAAAAGATAAATATAAATTACTTATTGGAGATAGAACTGCTGAGGATATTAAATTTGAAATAGGTTCTGTGTATCCAGAAGGAAGAAATGATAAGATGGAAGTAAAGGGTAGGGATTTAGTTACTGGACTTCCACATACTATAACTCTATGTAGTGAAGAAGTAGAAGAAGCATTAAGAGAAAGTGTTTATACTATAATACATTCTGCTAAAAATGTATTAGAACAAACCCCACCAGAACTTGCTGCAGACATAATTGATAAAGGTATTGTAATAACAGGTGGAGGAGCACTTATTCATGGTTTTGAAGAATTACTTTCTCATGAATTAAAAGTTCCTGTATTTGTTGCAGAAACTCCACTTACTTGTGTTGTTGAAGGAACCGGAATACTTTTAGATAATATACATTTATTAGAAAAATAAAGCTAATAGAAATCTATCTATTAGCTTTTTCATTAAACTTATTTAAATAATATTCTCTTAATTCCTTAAATCTGTTAAAATGTACAACTTCTCTTTGTCTTAGGAAAGAAAGAGGTGCGAGTAAATCAGGGTCATTAGTTAAATCCATTAAGTGTTCATAAGTAACACGCGCTTTTTGTTCAGCTGCCATATCTTCCATTAAGTCAGCATTCCAATCTCCAAGTGTTTGGAAGTAAGCTGCTGTAAATGGAACTCCATTCGCATCTGCAGGGAATAAAGCATGGTCGTGTTGAACGTATTGACCTGTAAGACCTGCATCCATTAATTCTTTAGGACTTGCTCCTGCCATTAATTGTTTAACCATAGTAGCTATCATTTCAACATGCGCCATTTCTTCTATACCTATATCGTTAAGAAGTGCATAACCTCTTTCATCAGGCATAGTATATCTTTGATTTAAATATCTCATAGCTGCAGTCCATTCACCATCTGGCCCACCATATTGAGCTAGCAATGCTTTTGCCATTTTTAAATCCTTTTTCTTTATATTTATAGGGTATTCTAATTTTTTTATATATTTAAACATATAATCCTCCTAATTATCCCATGGCCATGGCATATCGTTCCAAGCCCAAGGATATTTTTTCAAACTATCACTATCAAGTGTAATAGGTCCATAGTTTGTTTCATATTCTTTCATTAAATTTTCTTTTTGTTCCCTATATTGATTAAATAAAGAAAGTGCTTCTTGATTATTAGGATTTACATCTAATAATAGACCTAAATCTACCATGGCAAAGCTTAAAGCATCTATATTAGTTAAAAGTTCAGCCTGTGCATTCATAGGCTTAATTTCATATGGTTCCCCTGATTTATAAGGATCATATAAGTTCTTAAACATATTACCTCTAATAAGCCCATTATAAGGATCATATAAGTTGTTTGAAGTATTTGTCATATTCATTTTATTTTGATTCTTATATTGAGTATTAAATGAAGTATTTTGCATATTATACATATTCATATCATTCATCATGTTTGAATTTGTAAACATATTATAATTTTTAAAATTAGGGTAGTTATTCATAATTTCCTCCTCGCTTTATACTATGAAATAGTGATAATTGTGTATAGGTAATTGTCTAATTATGAAAAAAAATGAAAAATGTATAGACAAAATGAATTATATTTGATAAAATATGTTTCGTAAGTCGGGAATCGAAGGCTTATATTATTCGGCGAAATTGGTGAAGTGGTTAACACGGTGGATTGTGGTTCCATTATGCAAGGGTTCGATTCCCTTATTTCGCCCCATTAGTGAATCTGTTCGAACTTTCGAACTTGATATATGAAATCAATCAGAAATGATTGATTTTTTCGTTATTGAAAAAGTAATAAAGGTTTAAATGAAATAAGAAAGTTTTTTGGGGTTTATAATTATCAAGCTCTTGTGATACTAAAAATCAAATAGACTACTTTGATTATGTGTATTTAAATAAAGCAATAGTAAGAGTATGTTCTTTAGAAGATTACAAAAAGAAAATCTAATAAGTTAGGATAATATATGTAATAAAAAATGATGGTACTTTATTAAAAGAAGAATACGATGTATTTAATTATATACTATCAAAAAATTATGAAAAATTAATTCCAGTTAATACAAAATCGATAAAAAAAGAAAGTGAAAATAATTAAATTAGGATACTATCCCTATATTAGTAAGTTCTGAATTTGTACTTCCACAAATTCTAAAAGCGAGATAGTCCCTAAAATCCTTAAAAAGTTTACAAATAAATTTATTTTTGCCTAAAAATATGAAAATAACAAATTTTGTGTTATAATAATTATGAAAGAAGGTAGATAAATATGTCTTATGAAGAAAGATTAAAAAAATTATTAGGAAATAATGACCCATTTTGGTATAATACAATAGATAATTTTGTTAGAACAACATACGAAGATAAAGAACAAGCAATTAGTGATTTGGAAGGTCTTGCAAAAGATAGTGTTAAGTTTAATGAGTTTACAAAACAAATTATAAAAAAAAGTGATAATTTAAAAAGTGTTAAAGATGAGTTTTTTGTGGAAGAAAATATTAATGTTGAAGAGATTGTAAAAAAATTAGTTTTTGATATTCAAAATTTAGAAGATAATAAGGAAATCTCTATTTCTGCATTATTAAATAGAAAACTTGATTCTAAAACAATGTTTAATATTTATCATTTAGTTGTTGAAAAATTAAAAGAAATTGGATTATATTTGAATTTTGGAGAAGATGAAAACCAAAAAGCAGGATTACCTTTTAATATTCCATTTAAAAAGGGTTATGTCCAAAATATTATAATTTCAACCAGAACATATAATGGACATTATGCTAAAGGTAGTATTTTTAATGATTTTGTAGAATTCAAATTAGAGGGAGGAAATGCAATCATTAGAACTTTTATAAGTTTTTGTATTGATGAAAAAATTAAAGATAAAGCAACTTTAGAATGTTCTATTCCTTTCAACTTAAAAGAAGAAGAAATTATTAAAATTAATAATTTAATAAGTGAAGTAAAAAGCAAATATCAACCTCATGATACTGAAATACCACGAGGTTCAATTCCTGAATATTTAAAATATACAGATATAAATATAAATGGTATTGATTACTCAATTAACTCTGATGATGAAATTTTAGCAAAATTAAGAATATTAATTAAATGTGATTTAGCAAATCAAATAATTTCTAAATCATATAATGCTTTGATAAACAATTAAGAAAACGAAAAATATTAATACTGCAACAGAAAAATGCCAATGTGGAAATGATTTTGAACTGATTTGAGATGAAAATTAAAAATTTCAAATGGGACGATGTCCTAAATGTGATACTGAAATAGAATTTAGAAATTCAAAATTGTTATTAACGAATGAAGAAATAAGATAATTAATAAATCTTATGGTTTTTCATCAAAAACAGAAGATAAAAATATCCAAGATAATTATAAAGAAATATAGATATTTAACAAAACAAAAAATTATAGCAAATAGGTGATATAGATGGATAAATTAAGTGTAATTGATGGTTATTTAGGAGATTTAGGTGTTAACGTAAATGTTATTAATTATATGAGACAAAACAAAATATTTTTAAATAAATATTTTGAAGATATGCTAGGAAAAGATTTTTATATGTGGAATGATGAATTTCATAAAAAAGAATTTTGCCAAAAGTTAAAATCTGGTTCAGAAAAATTTAAAATATTTGATAATGGTGGAATTTGGTTTTCTTCAACAAGAGACCCTAAAATAGAAACATCCCCATCTTTTGCGCGAAATAAGGGTTTTTTATCAGAGTCTTACAATAAAAGATATGATGAAATAAGAATGAGTGATTATATTTCATTTGAAAATGGTAATATAACAAGAAGATATATTAGCCAATCAAAACAAACTAAAGATAATCAAGTATTGTATGATGGTACTATAGGAGAAGAAAAACAAGAAGTTGGTTCTAAATCAAAAACTCAAACAATAGCATCTTTTACATTGTCTACAACACCAATACCAACTGAAACTTTAAAAACTAGAATATCGACTGAAAATGAATTTGGTACTTTAACACAATTTGGATTTGGTGAGGAAAATTATGATAATTCTTTATGGCATTTAGTATCTAGTGGTAAAGTAAAAAATCAAGATTTGATTGAAAATCTGAATCCTGAAAGAATTTCAGCTAAAGAAAAATTTAGATTAATAAAACAAAATATTTTTGCTAAAGTAAAGGCTAAAAATCAGACAGAGTTGTTTGAACAACTTCGTGGACAATATATGGATTTATTAACAAATGAAAGTCTTGATGAAATTATACATTCTGAATTTTCTATGAAAGGAAAAGAAAGTGAAGTTTGTACTTGGACATTAGAAAAAGTTACGGAACTTTCTAGGGATATAGTTTTTCAAATGGATTTTCAGAATACAGAACAATTTAGACAACAAATACTCCAACCACTATTAGTTGATTATGCACAGACGAATTCAATAATTCAAGGTAGAGTTAAGCCAACTGATACAGGATTATCTCAATATAGAGCATTTTCTACCACAAACAATGTAGTAACACTCAATAATGTTAGTGAAGACTATGCAAATTATATATCAACAGAAATACAAAAAGTAGAACCTATTATGTATAATAAACAAATGGACCAAAAAGAAAAAGAGTATCAACAAGAAAATGGATTAGGCTATCAAAAGATAAATAAAAAGAATAGTGGATTTTTAGATGTTTTATTACTAGCTTCTATTGTTGGATATGTATCAGGCTTGATTTTATTTATTATGGTAATAATCTTAAGAAACAATATTTAATTTTTGTAACATAATAATACTTTAAATTAAAGATTATATATAGTATACTTATTATAGATAAAGATTAATATTTATATATGAAACTTATGGGAGTCAGCTTACAATTTATTAAAAAGTTTTCAATAGATGTAGTAATTGTCCTATTAAGAGTATTAGTGAAACTGAAATGCTGAATTCAGTTTCACTTTTTTCTTTGTAATAATTGACTAATATATTAAAAAGTATTATACTAAATATAGTTAATGCAGGTTAACTATATTTAGGAGGCAGTATGGAAAAATATTTAAAGGCAAATGTAGTGTTTTCAAAATTTAGTAGGGATTATATGGCATTAAAAAAAGATTTGCCAATAAGACCAAGTGAAATGGGAGTTTTAAATATTATAACTAAAAGAGAAGGTTTATTTACTCCAGTGATGATAGCAGATTTATTAGAAGTAACTAAACCAATGGTTGCTAATCACATATCGGTTTTAGAGGAAAAGGGATATATTACTAAACAATATTCAGAAAATGATAAAAGAAGTTTTTATATAATTCCAACTGATAAAGCAAAAAAGTTAGTAGAAGAAGCTGAAACTAAATTAAATAAAAAATTAATTAATTTGGAAAAAAAATTAGGTTCAAAAAGATTTGATGAATTAATTAAAATCTTAGAAGAGGCTAAATCTTATTTAGAGGATTAATATTAGAATGAAAAGAAATGATCCTACTTGGAATCCTTGGCATGGCTGCCACAAAGTTAGTGAGGGATGCAAAAACTGCTTTATGTATTATTTAGATGAACAAAGAGGACAAGATGGTAGTAAGATATCTAAAAATAAAACTGATTGGAATTTACCTTTAAAAAAAGATAGACAAGGTAATTTTAAAATTAAATCTGGTGAATTTGTAAGAGTATGTATGGCTTCTGACTTCTTTTTGGAAGAAGCGGATGAATGGCGAGAAGAGGCTTGGGATATTATGAGAAAAAGACCTGATGTTACCTTTTCTTTATTAACCAAACGAGCTCATAGAATAAAGGATTGTTTGCCATCTGATTGGGGAGATGGATGGGCTAATATAACTTTTGCAGTATCTTGTGAAAATCAGAAGAGAGCAGATGAAAGAATACCTTATTTATTAGAGCTCCCTGCAAAGCATATATGGGTTAGTTTAAAACCTTTTATTGGGGAAATAGATTTAGATAAATATCTTAGGTCAGGAAAAATAGAAACTGTATTATGCGGTGGTGAAAATTATGCAGGAGAAAGACCACTTCATCATGAATGGGTAAAAAAAATATATGATCAATGTATAAAATACGATGTTGAATTTATATTTGGACAAACTGGTAATGTATTTATTAAAGATGGAAAAGTTTATCATATAAAAGATTATAAAACTCAAATAGAACAAGCATTAGCATCCGGATTTCAAAATAGAAAAAATCCAAAGATAAAGGAAAAACAATCCCAAAATCAAATAAATCAATCGTATAGTGAACAATTAACATTCTTAGGAGATGAAATAAAAATGACAAAGGAAGAAATAATTGAATTTATAAAAAAACAAAAAACATCCATTATTTCGTCAGTAGATGATGAAGGTTATCCTTGGACTCGTGCTTTAATTCAACCTAGATATATTGATGGTAATGATATATACTTTGCTACTTATACATCATCAAATAAAGTTAGTCATTATCGTAATAATTCCAAAGCTTGTATTTATTTTTATGAAAAAGGAAAAGACTTTCAAGGTGTAATGATAAAAGGTACTATGAAAGTGTTAACAGATCAAAAAACAAAAGAAAAATTTTGGATGCCTTTCTATAAAAGATTTTATAAAAAAGGCGTTACAGATTCAGAATATTGTATTTTAAAATTCACTTGTGAAGAAGCTGAGTGGTTTAGTAATTTTAAAGTTGAAACAATAAAAATGTAATAAATAAAAATTTAAAGAGGTGAAAATATGCAAAATATAGATGTAGATAAAGCTATTGCCTGGAATCCATGGCATGGATGTAAAAAAGTAAGTCCAGGTTGTAAAAATTGCTTTGTATATAAAATGGATAAAAGATATGGTAGAGATACTACAATAATAACAAAAGGTAAAACAACTTATGAACTTAAGGATAAAGATTGTCCTCAAGGTTCGTTAGTTAAATTATGTTTTTCATCTGATTTCTTTATTGAAGAAGCGGATGAATGGAGAGATGGTTGTTGGGATTTTATTAGAAGAAGAAGAGATTGTATTTTTGTAACAACAACAAAAAGACCAGAACGAATAGCTAAGTGTGTTCCATCAGATTGGGGAGATGGTTGGGATCATGTTCATATTAGTATTTCAATAGAAAATCAAGAAATGGCTGATAAAAGACTTAAAGCTTTCTTAGGAGCCCCAGTAAAACATAGAGAAGTATTTTGTTCGCCATTAATTGGGCCTATATCTTTAGGCAAATATTTAGATACAGGATTAATAAAATGTGTTAATGTAGGTGGAGAAATGGCACCCACAAAAGATGTTAGACCAATAAAGTATGAGTGGGTTAAAGACTTATATTTAGAAGCAAAAGAGAGAAATATTGAATTTTATTTTCATCAATGTGGATCAATGTTTTTAAGAGATGGCAAAAATATTGGGAAATGGAATTTAAAAGAACAAATTAAATGTGCCGAAGATGTACAACACGAACTTGAAAGAATTTACAAATGAATTAAAATTTTAAACTATAATTAATATTTATAGTTTTTTTTAATAAAATTAATTATGAGAACAATAATACATGATTTAAGCGATAAGGAAGTAAAAAAACTAAAATTTAGTAAAGAAGATAAAGTAATATCTTCTTTAAACTGTAGTAATAATTGTATAGGTTGTTTTAATTGTTGGATAAAGCATCCTAAAAAATGTGCAATAAAAGACGAATTTTCTAGTATTGTAGAATATTTAAAATATTCAGATGAACTTATATTAGTAAGTAAATGTAGGTATGGGTGTTATAGCTCATCAGTAAAAAGAGTACTAGAAAGATGTATAGGATACGTTTTACCTCACTTCACAATAAGAAACAATGAAATACACCATCAAAGTAGATATGATAATAAAATTAAATTATGCACATATTTCTATGGAGATATTTCTAAAGAAGATAAAAAATGTGTGGATAAGTTAGTAAAATCTAATTCAATTAACATAGATGCAAGTAAATATACTATAAACTATGTGGATAACTTAAAGGAGTTAGAAAAATGTATACATTAATTAATGGAAGTCCTAAACCTAAAGGAAGTAATTCTTTATATTTTTTAAAAAATATAAGTTCTAAATTAAATAAATATAAAATTTATGAACTGAAGAAAAATAAATATGAAGAAATACTTAAAAGTATAAATGAGTCAGATACAATTATATTTTCCTTTCCTCTTTATGTAGATTCACCAACTTCAATTGTACTTTCTTTTTTAGACTATATAATAGATAGAAAAATAAAATTAGATGATAAGCTAATTTATATAGTAATAAACTGTGGTTTTAGAGAAGGTAAACAAAATATAACCGCTATTAATATAATGAAAAGATGGTGTGAAAAAGTAAATGCTATATATAATGGTTCTATTATGATAGGTGCTGGGGAGATCATTGGTAAAGAAAAATATAAATTTATATCAAGAAAAGCTTTAAAAAAATTAAGATATTTTACTAATGCTATAAAATTAAAAGAAAAAAGTGCAGATGTAATAGTAACTATGGATTTACTAAATAATAAATTGTATTGTTATATGGCTAATTTATCTTGGAATAAAAAAGGTAAATTAAATAACTTATCTGAATCTGATTTGAAACTTAAATAGAGTTTGCTTTTATAAAATGGAGAACGCTTTAAAGAGTGTTCTTTTTGTGTTATAATACATGTAATACAAAGTTAACAGGAGGAGTATGAAAAAGTTAGTATCAAATGTTATAAAAAAGATTTCAAATAGCGAATTTAGTGTTAAAAAGACCTATAAATTATTTCGTGTGTTGCAAAAAATAGTTACTAAACCTTTATTAAAAAATAATAATTATGAAGATATTACTTTTGATTTAAAAGATAGAACTATTAAATCAAGAATATTTTATCCAAGTAGTGATAAAAAAGGATTAATAATATTTATTCATGGTGGTGGATGGGTAACCGGTTCTATTGAATCTTATACAAAAACTTGTATAGAGTTATCTAATAAAACAAAAAGAATTGTTATTTCTATTGATTATAGATTAGCTCCTGAATATCCATATCCTAATGGTTTTGATGATTGTTATGAAGTTATTAGAATAATTATGAATAATATAGATAAACTAAATTTAAGAGAAAAAGATGTTTGTTTAATGGGTGATTCTGCTGGAGGTAATTTAGTAGCTGCTATTACTATTAAATCAAAACATACAAAAGATTTTAAAATAAGTAAACAAATATTATTTTATCCAACTCTTCAAAGTGATTACTCAAATAATACAAAGTATAAATCAGTTATTGAGAAAGGTAAAGATTATCTTTTAACACAAAAACGATTACAAGAATATATTTCACTATATGTTAGTAATCCAAAAGATTTAAATAGTTCCTTTGTATCTCCTTTAAAAGTAAAATTCCCTTTTTTCTATCCATCTACTTTAATTATTACAGCTGATAATGATCCTTTAAGAGATGAGGGGATAAGATATGCTAAAAAACTAAAGAGGTACTTTAATCATGTAAAATATTATAATTTTGAAGGAGCTATGCACGGATTTATGAATAATCCATTTGGTAAAAAATATAAAGAAGAAGCTTATGAAAAAACAAAAGAATTTTTAGGTGATATAGATGAAAGTAAAAAATAAGAAATGGTATAAATTAGATAATGCTGCTAAAATATTTCCTCCTAATATAAATAAAAAAGATCCAAAAGTGTTTAGATTTGCTTGTGAATTATATGAGGATGTAGATAAAATAATTTTACAAAAAGCTTTAAATAAAACTTTAGAAGATTATCCTGTATTTTTATCAAGTTTAAAAAGAGGTTTGTTTTGGTATTATTTAGAAACTTCATCGGTTACTCCTATAATTACTGAAGAAAATAATAACGTATGTGATGAAATTGAAAAAGACCTGTTGTTTAGAGTAACTTATTATAGAAAAAGAATTAATTTAGAAGTAAACCATTCATTAACTGATGGAACAGGTACTCTTGAATTTTTAAAATCTATAGTAGCTAATTATTTAATAGAAAAACATAATATAAAGTCTAAAATAATTTTAGATACAAATTCAATTATAGAGAAAGAGACAGATAGTTTTGAAAAGTATTATGAAAAAAATAATAAAATGAAATTTTCTAAAGGCGTAAAGGCTTATAATTTAAAAGGTGAAAAATATCCAGAAAATAGATTAAAAGTTATTGAAGGTGTAATGTCAACTAAAAAAGTAATAGAACTTTCAAAAAAATATAATACAACTGTTACTGCTTATTTGGTTAGTATTTTAATTAAAAGTATTGGAGAAACAATGAGTATCAAAGAAAAGAGAAAACCTATAGGAATTACAGTTCCAGTTAATTTAAGAAAATATTTTAAATCAAGTACTGTAAGGAACTTTTTTAATACTATTTCCATTAAGTATAAAATGAGTGGTAATGATACCTTAGAACAAATTATAGAAAGTGTTGATAAACAATTTAAAGAAAAGTTAACTAAAGAAAGTTTAACTAATCAAATGAATTCTTTTGCTCTACTAGAAAATATTTTTGTTATTAGGCTTATTCCGGTATTTATTAAAGATGTAGTTTTAAAGTTCTTTTACAATCGTTCTATGAAATATGAAACTATAGTATTGTCGAATATTGGGATAGTAGAAATGCCTAAGGAATTACAAAAATATATTAAATTATTTGATGTTTTTGCTAGTACAGCAAAAACTCAAGTATGTATGTGTTCATATTTAGATAACATGGTATTTTCCTTTACAACACATTTTATTGACTCAGAAATAGAGAAAAATTTCTTTAAAGAATTAAGTAAGAATGATATAGAAATATTAATAAATAGTAATATAGTGGAGGATTATTATGAAGAATTGCTATAAATGTAATGTAAAAATAAATTCTAATATTTCAAAGTGCCCATTATGTAATAGTAAATTAGAGGGAAGTGGAAAATATGAAAGTGTATTTCCTATAATTCCTAATGTTTATGTAAGACATAAGTTTTATTTAAAATTACTTTTATTTATTTCTATATTAGGATGTTTAATATGTGCTATAATTAATTATTTAATTAGTAATAAAATAAGTTGGTCTTGTTTTGTTGTAGCGGGAATTATTTCTTTTTGGATAACTCTTATTGTGGGTATTAAACAAAGAAATAATTTTATTAGATTACTTTTTGCAGAAGCAATATTAATTTTAATTGCATCTATTATATGGGATTATTTTACAGGCTGGCATTATTGGAGTATTACTTATGTTTTACCCTTTTTATGTATGGCATATATAACTACTTTATTTTTTTTAAGAATATTTTTAAAAAATATATTTAGAGATTATATTATATATTTTTATATTAATTCTTTAATAGGGTTAACTCCACTTTATTTCTTATTGAAAGATTTAGTGTTAGTGAAGTGGCCATCTGTTATTTGTATTAATGTAAGTATTTTTTCAATACTTATCTTAGCTACATTTAATCATAAACAGATGATAAGAGAAATAGAAAGAAGATTACATATTTAAAATTTATAAAGTAAATAAAAACATCGTTATGAAATGACTGCTAAGACACAATAAAAAAATTTTTATAAGGGCAAATAAAGATTATTTAAAAAATGGTTATGGGAAATAACTGACAAAAAAAAGCATAAAATATAAAAATGCTTGTTATATAGTTTTATTTTATATTTCAATATGCATAAGTATGATTTAAAAAAAGGAGTAAGTATCTAAATAAAAGAAAAATACAGATTAATTTTCTGTATTTTTTAGTTTATTTAAATATTTACAAGAATTAAGTGCTGCAACTGTACCATCACTACACGCTGTAGTTAATTGTCTTATTTCTTTTGTTCTGATATCTCCAGCAACAAATATACCTTCTATATTTGTTTTACAAGTCTCATTAGAAATTACATAACCTTTATCATTTAAATCTATTAGATTATCACACATACTAGATACTGGAATACGACCAATAGCTATAAATAAACCATCTATGTTTAGTTCTATTGTCTCTTCGGTATCATTATTTTTGATACTTATATTTTCTAATTTTTCATTTCCATTAATATTTACTATGTTAGAATTCAAAACAAATTCTACGTTATTTTTTTCTTTTAATTTATCTAAATTCATAGAATCAAATTTGAAATCTTTTCTTCTATAAATAACATAAACTTTACTAGCTATATTACTTAAATATAAAGCATCATCAATTGCATTATTACCGCCACCATAAATAGCTACTTCTTTATTTTTAAAGAACATTCCATCACAAGTTGCGCAGTAAGATATTCCTTTACCAATTAATTTATCTTCGTTGTTAAGTCCTAATTTTCTACTTTCTGCTCCAGTAGCTATTATAATGCTTTTCGTTTTATAACTATTTTTATTTGTTATTATTTCTTTAAATTTTTCGTTATTTTTAATTTGTAATACTTCTTCTATTTTTACATCCACATCAAGACTTTTAATTTGATTATAAAGTTTAGTAGAATATTCAAAACCTGATATTTCTTCAAATCCAGGATAATTTTTAACTTTATCTGCTTTTAATATTTGACCACCATATACTTCTTTTTCTAAAACTAATACGTTTTTTCTAGCTTGTTTAGCATATATGGCAGCTGTCATTCCAGCAGGACCAGCTCCAATAATAATTATATCGTACATTATTTATTCTCCAAAAAATTTATTAATGAATCTTCATCCATAAACCCAATATTTCTATTAATTTCTTTTCCATCTTTAAAAAGTATTACAGTAGGTATAGACATAACTCCATATTGTCTTGATATATCTTCGTTATCTTCATCTACGTTTAGTTTGCAAAACTTTATGTCTTCATATTTTTCTGATACTGTTTCAAAAATAGGACCAAACATTTTACAAGGGCCACACCATTGTGCCCAAAAGTCAACGATACTTATACCTTTATAATTTGAAACTTCTTCTTTAAAATTATTTTTAATATGTATTACTTTCATAATTACCTCCATTAATTATATTTTACTAAAATATATAATTAAATACAATATATTAAAATTTATTATTTGATATTGTTATAAAATTTAAAATAGGATATAATATATATAGAATAAAGAGAGGCTGATAAAATGGATAGAGTATTAACTGATGAAATGATAAGTAAATTAGATGCATATTTTAGAGCTGCTAATTATTTGTCTGTAGGTCAACTTTATTTATTAGATAATCCATTATTAAAAAGACCACTAGAAAAAAGTGATATTAAAAGAAAAATAGTAGGGCATTGGGGAACAATTCCTGGTCAGACTTTTATTTATACACATTTAAATAGGATTATAAAAGAACATGATTTAAATATGATATATGTATCTGGTCCAGGACATGGTGGGAATGCCATAGTATCTCATGTATATCTTGAGGGTTCATATACTGATGTATATCCTGACATAACACAGGATGAAGAAGGAATGAAAAAGTTATTTAAGCAATTTTCGTTTCCAGGAGGGATTTCTAGTCATGTTGCGCCTGAAACTCCAGGTTCTATAAATGAGGGTGGAGAATTAGGTTATTCTTTAGCTCATTCCTTTGGGGCTGTATTAGATAATCCTGATTTAATAGTAGCATGTGTAGTTGGGGATGGAGAAGCAGAGACAGGGCCTCTAGCTACATCTTGGCAATTAAATAAATTTATTAATCCAAAAACAGATGGTGTAGTACTTCCAATACTTCATTTAAACGGATATAAGATATCAAATCCAACTGTATTTTCTAGAATATCAGAACAAGAGTTAAGGTGTTTCTTTTATGGATGTGGGTATGTGCCTATAATAGTAGAAGTAGATGATACTATTGATATAAAAGAAGGGCATGAAAGAATGGCTAAGGCACTTGAAGACTCTATTTCTATGATAAAACAAATTAAGAAAGACGCTAATGAAAATAATAGTACAAATAGACCTCTTTGGCCTATGATAGTATTAAAAACACCGAAGGGGTGGACTGGACCAGAAGTGGTTGATGGACAACAAGTAGAAGGTACTTTTAGAGCTCATCAAGTTCCAATCGTAATAACAGAAGATGTACACGTTAAACAATTAGAAGACTGGATGAAGAGTTATAAACCTGAAGAATTATTTGATGAAAATGGTAGTCTTATACCTGAATTAAAAGAATTAGCTCCAATAGGAAAAAGAAGAATGGGTTCAAATCCAATAGCTAATGGAGGACTGTTATTAAAGGAACTTAGAGTACCAAATTTCAAAGACTATGGTGTTAAAGTTGATTTTCCAGGTAGTGTGGAAACACAAGATATGATGGAACTTGGAAAATTTGTTAGAGATATAATTAAATATAATGAAGATAATAAAAATTTTAGAGTATTTGGTCCTGATGAAGCTATGTCTAATAGACTTAAATATATGTTTGAAGAAACAAATAGACAATTTACTGGAGTACAATTACCTAATGATGAATTTATATCTTCAGAAGGTAGAGTTATAGATACTATGCTTTCAGAACACACTTGTGAAGGGATGTTAGAAGGATATCTTCTTACAGGTAGACATGGGTTCTTTAATTCATATGAAGCATTTATAAGAGTTGTTGATTCTATGACTAGTCAACATGCAAAATGGTTAAAAGTTACAAGTGAACTATCTTGGAGACAAAAAATAGCTTCACTTAACTATGTTTTAACTTCTCATGTATGGCAACAAGATCATAATGGATATACGCATCAAGATCCAGGTTTCTTAAATCATTTAGTTACTAAAAAATCAGATATAGTAAGAATGTATTTGCCACCTGACGCAAACTGTTTACTTTCTTGTTTCGATCATTGCATTAGAAGTAAAAATTATATAAATGTAATAGTTGCTTCTAAACATCCAAGACCACAATGGTTAACAATGGATCAAGCGGTGAAACATTGTACAAATGGTATTGGTATTTGGGATTGGGCAAGTAATGATCAAAATGCAGAACCTGATTTAATAATGGCTTGTGCAGGAGATACTCCAACACTTGAAGCTTTAGCAGCTACAAGTATATTAAGAGAGAATTTCCCAGAAATAAAAATTAGATTTGTAAATGTAGTAGATTTAATGAGACTTGAATCTAATACTAAACATCCTCATGGGTTAACTGATTTAGATTACAATTCTATATTTACAAAAGATAAACCAATTATCTTCGCATTCCATGGATATGCTTCGTTAATACATCAATTAGTTTATAATAGAGAAAATGAAAATATACACGTACATGGATATCAAGAGGAAGGAACAATAACAACTCCATTTGATATGAGAGTACAAAATAAATTAGATAGATATAATCTTGTTATTGATGCACTTAAATATTTACCACAATTAGGCAATAGAGGTTCAAGATTGATACAGTGGTGCAAAGACAAACTTGTAGAACATAAACATCACATTAAAGAATATGGAGAAGATCTTGAAGAAGTAAGAAATTGGAAATGGAAATAGAATTTAAAACATAGATATTGATTTTATCTATGTTTTTTTATATAATTAGTATAGAAAAAAATAAAGAAAGTAGGTAGTACTGATGAAAAGATTAAGAACATTTGTACGCACTGGG
>JAFTRC010000008.1 GCA_017462455.1 Bacilli bacterium
ATAATTAAAAAAACTATAGATATGCTTTTAATATATATGAGAGTGTAAAATAAAGTGTGTAAGTTGAAAAAGAACTACACACTTTTTATAATGTGTTAAAATATAAGAAAGAGGTAAAAATATGAGAAGTAAAAATAATAATAAAAATCAATTAGTACAAGCAATATTAGATACATATCACCCAGAAACTGCAGAAGATGTTCAAAATGCCTTAAAGGATATATTTGGTCCGATGTTTGAGGCTATGCTTCAAGGTGAGATGAATAGCCATCTTGGATATAATAACAATTCAAAAGAAAAGAAAGACACAGATAATCGTAGAAATGGATATATTGATAAAACTGTTAAGACTAGCTTGGGCGAAATGAACATAGCGGTACCAAGAGATCGCGATGGTTCTTTTGAACCTGTGATTATTCCTAAACGCACCAAAGATATATCAGACATAGATAGGAAAGTAATATCTATGTATGCCAAAGGAATGAGTCAAAGAGATATATCAGATACTATTGAAGATATATACGGTTTTAAAGTATCGCATGAAATGATATCACAAATAACAGACTGCGTTATTGAAGAATTAAATGAATGGCAAAACAGACCATTAAAAAAGTTTTATCCTTTCGTATTTGTAGATTGCATGTATGTAACTATTAGATATGAATATGAAGTTAGAGAAACAGCAGTATATACAATATTAGGCTATGATAAAGATGGACATAAAGATATATTAGGATTATGGTTAAATGAAAGTGAATCCAAACATACTTGGATGAAGATATTTGATGAGATAAAACAACGTGGTGTTGAAGAAATATTCTTTATTTCAATGGATGGTGTTAGTGGACTCGAAGAAGGTGCCAAAGAAATATTTAAAGGTGTTATAGTACAAAGATGCATAGTACATTTAATTAGAAATTCACTTAAATATGTTCCAAGTAAAGACTATAGAAGATTTACAGCGAATTTAAAACTTATATATGGAGCAACAAATTTAAAATCAGCAATCCATGAATTCGAAAAATTTAAAAATGCTTGGAGTAAATATCCTGGTGCTGTAGATGTATGGGAACGTAATTTTAAACATGTAGAACAACTATTTAATTATCCAAGCGATATAAGAAAAATAATGTATACAACTAATGCTATTGAATCAGTTAATTCATCATTCAGAAAAGTAACAAAAAAAGGAGCCTTTCCAAACGAAAATGCACTCCTTAAATTACTATATTTACGAATTCAAGAACTTTATAAAAAATGGGATGATTCAACCATTCAAAATTGGTCGATGGTCAGAAATCAACTAGATTCTGATCCTAATTTTAAAGATAGATTTCGTAAGTATATTTAATCCTTCTTTGCTATAGGATTATATTACAATTTTAAAATTCCAATCAAGGCTAAATTAACAGCTGCGCTGGCCTTGACTGGAATTCAAATTGTAATTATATAGTAAATAGCAAAAAAGGATATAAGTTCTTTGACAATTATTCTATATAAAAATAATAGACAACTTACACACTTTTATTGACAAACCCTGGTATAATCCAAATAAGAACAAAAATAAAGATGATTTTGAAATGGATAGATAATTAAAATATATTCTCTCTCTTAAACTATAAATAGCAATAACTATATATAAAATATAAATATTATAAATTTTAAAGAATTGATAATGGTACCCAAATTTTATTAAAAATATAAAGAAGTAAAAATGAAAGTGAGGATTGATATTATGAATAAAACAAAGTACAAAAACAATAAACATTACTGCTATATTAGTTTAAAATCACACTTTAAATAATATATTTAAATTAGAGGTGAGCTTTATAAATATAGTTTATAATGTTAAGGAAGTAGTAAATGAAACTATAACCGATGATAATTTAAAAGAAATTATAAATAAAAAGTTGTTAAATATTATATCATTTTTGGAAACTTGCTTAAATGAGAGCAATTAAATGGTATAATATTATTGGTTATAAGTTTAACTTGTTAAGTAATTATTACCTTAAGTTAGGAGGTAATAGTTATGAATGAAATGGAGAGTGTTAGAGAGAAGATATTATTAAAAGTTGGTATTTATTTAAGATTATCGAATGAAGATAAAGATAAACTTAATAAAGATGATGATAGTGAATCTATTAAAAATCAAAGGAATATGTTGTTAGATTATATTGAGAAAAATCCACAATTTGTGTTAGTAGACGAATATTGTGATGAAGATTTATCAGGTGCTGGTACTTATAGACCTGAATTTGAAAGATTAATCAGAGATTGCGAAGATAGAAAGATTGATGTTGTATTATGTAAAAGTCAGTCTAGATTTTCAAGAGATATGGAAGTTGTTGAAAAATATATCAATAATAAATTCAAGGAATGGAATATAAGATTTATCGGTTTATCTGATAATGCTGATACTGAAAATAATGGTAATAAAAAATCAAGACAAATTAATGGATTAGTAAATGAATGGTATTTAGAAGATGTTTCCGAAAATATTAGAAGTGCTTTTAATTCTAAAATGAAGCAAGGGGAATTTATCTCCCCTTTCGCTTCATATGGTTATGAAGTTTCAAAAATAGATAACAACAAATTAGTTGTTGACCCTGTTGCTAGTGAGGTTGTAAAAGAAATATATGATTTATATTTAAAAGGATTTGGTTTTACAAGAATAGCACAATATTTAAATGATAAGAGTATTGCTTGCCCTTCTCTATATAAATATCAAAAAGGTATTAAATTAAACGTAATTAGTTGTAGACCAAGAGAAGAAATAAAGTGGAATACAAATGCTATTAAAACAATTCTAACTAACGAATTATATTTAGGTCATTTAATTCAAGGTAAAAGGACAACTGTTAGTTATAAAAATCATAAAGTAATTAACAAGCCAAAAGATAAATGGATACGGCGAGAAAATACGCATGAGGCTATTATTGATGAGGAGACCTTTGCAAAGGTTCAGGTTGCTCTAAAAGAAAGAACAAAACCTATGAAAGCAAATGGTATAGTTCATAATTTTTCAGGTAAAGTCTTTTGTAAAGAATGTACTCATTATATGAGAAAAAAGAATTCTGCTAAACATGAGTATCTTGTATGTTCTAATAACAGAGATGGTTATAAAGATTGTGTAAATAAAGAATCAATTAGATATGATGCTTTAGAAAAATTATTATTAGAGCATATCAATGAAAAAATTAAAAAGTTTTATGATTTAAGTATTTTAGAAGCAGAATCGATTAAGAAAGATAAAAATAAATATACTAAAAAGATTAATCTATTGATGAAGCAAAAAAATGATATTATTAATCAAATGTCAAAAACTAAAAACTATTTAAAAAATCTTTATGAAGATAAAGTTAATGAATTAATTACTGCAGAGCAATTCAAAGAATTAATAAGTGATTATAATGCTGAGGAAGAAAAACTTAAAGATAGATTAAAATCTATTGATAATGAGATTAACTATTATACACTAAAAGAATCTTCAAATAAAAATACAAAAGAATTATTTAATAAATATCAACGATTAGAGAAATTAAACAGAGTTATTATTGATGAATTTGTAGATAGAATCTATATTGGTAAAATTAATGAAGAAACAAATACACGAGATGTTGAAATTAAGTGGAATTTTGACTAATCTGCAGTATACTCATTTTTTAAAAATACTTAAAAAGCATTTCTAAAAAAAGTAAAATTGCAAAAAATGCAAAATGCAAATAGATTTCAACCTGTCAGATTTTCTGACAATTTCAAAATATAAAAGTTTTTTAGAATAATATAAGTGAGAGGTTATATATTTTCTATAACCTTTTTGCTTAATACATATTAAAAGTTTGTAGTAAAGGATGGTGAATAAATGAAACAAGATAATATGCATTTAATTAATAAAATATTTAATAATGAAACAATAAGAACTGTTTGGGATAATGAAGATGAAAAATATTATGTAAGTGTTATTGATATAGTTAGAGTTTTACTTGATGATGAATATCAGGACTCAAGAAATTATTGGAAAGTTCTAAAACATAGACTAAAAAAAGAAGGAAATGAAACGGTTACAAATTGTAACCAGTTGAAATTAAAAGCTCAAGATGGTAAATATCGATTGACTGATGTTGTTGATATTGAAGGTATGTTTAGAATTATAGAATCTATTCCAAGTAAAAATGCTGAACCTATAAAACAATGGTTAGCACACTTAGGTAAAGAAAGAATTGACGAAGTATTTGACCCATCATTAACAATGCAAAGAGCAATAGATACATATCGTGCTAAAGGTTATGATGAAGCATGGATTTCTAAAAGAATTAAAGGTATTCAAGAAAGAAAAAGATTAACTGATGTTTGGAAGGATGGTGGCGTTGAAAGTAATTTAGAATATGCAATGCTTACTAATGAAATATATAAAAGTTGGTCTGGTATGAAAGCAAATGAATATAAAGAATTTAAAGGTATTAGAAAAGAATCTTTAAGAGATAATATGACTGATATAGAAGTTTTACTTACTGATTTAGGAGAAATAGCTACTCGTGATATTGCAGAATCTCTCCACCCACAAGGATTTAAAGAAAATATGAAAGTAGCTCGTAAAGGTGGTCAAGTTGCTAATGATGCTAGAAAATCTTATGAGAAAGCAATTAAAAAATCGGCTATATCAAATCAAAATGCTTTAAATTATCAATATATAGATGATAAAAAACAAATAGAAAATAAATAACTCTGTTCCCGACAATTTGTCGGAAAGTAATAAAAATCTTAAAAATACAAGTTAAACATAAAAAAACGAAATTTTAAAAGCCTTATTTTTCAAGGCTTTGATAAGGTATTAGTGTCTACATTATATTCGTAGAGTTGC
>JAFTRC010000009.1 GCA_017462455.1 Bacilli bacterium
TAGAAGATGGAACAAAAATAGGAATAGAAATGAATACAAATGTAAATAAATATTTAATAAATAGAAACTTATTTTATATGTTTAAGATAGCAAGTAAAGATAGAAAAAGAGGAAGTTTATATAATGAATTAAATAAACATATACAAATAAATATAGATTGTGAAGGGTACCATAAAAATTCAATAATGAGATATAAAATGATAGAAGAAGAAACAGGAGAAATATTAACAGATAAAATAGAAATAGTAAGAGTAGACCTTCCATATTTTGTAGACAAATGTTATAATAAAGATGTAGCAGAGTTAGACTATAAAGATAAGTTTATAGGAATGATAGGAATAGAAGATAAGAAAATGTTACAAAATATAATAAAGGGTGAAGAGAAAATGGAAGAGATAATGAAAAAAGTAGAAGATTTTAGTGATGATGAAGAAATATTAGGAGCATATGATGCAGAGTGGCATAGACAAGAAGTAGAAAGAGTAGTAAGATTAGCACAAATAGAAGAAGCTGAGGAAGAAGGATTAGCCAGAGGAATGGCTAAAGGTATGGAAAAAGGAATGGCTAAAGGAATGGCTAAAGGAATAGAAAAAGGAATAGAACAAGAAAAATCAAACACAGTCAAAAATATGTTAAAAGAAAACATAGATATAGAACTCATATCAAAAGTAACAGGATTATCAATTGAAAAAATAAATAATTTAAAATAAAACATTAGATTACACAATCTAATGTTTTTAATTTCTATATCTTATATTTTCATTTGATATGTTAAATATAATTCCAGCCATAATCATGTAACTAAGTAAACTAGATCCACCATAACTAATAAATGGAAGAGTTATACCTGTAATTGGCATAAGACCTATAGTCATACCTATATTTTGTAATTGTTGGTATATAAGCATCCCAATAATCCCACTTATAATATATTTATTAATATTACTTGGACTTTCTATTGCTAATCTAATTAATCTTAAATCAAAGAAAGTAATTAATCCTAATAAAACAATTGAACCAATAAATCCAAAATTGTTTGCAAACACAGCAAATATAAAATCAGTTTGAGGTTCAGGAAAATAAATAGGTGTATTATTTATTCCATATCCGATTAAACCACCGCTACCAATAGAAGTAATCCCATTTTCTAGCTGATATCCACTACCACTTGACCAATCTAACAATCTATCAACTCTAAGAAAGAATGAAGAACCAAATATTTTAATAAATAAATCTGTATTAACAAAATAAGTAATTAATACAGTTCCAACAGCTAATCCAAGTATTCCGAATATAATAACAAACCATCTATATCTAATACCCGATATAAAAAGCATTATAAAAGTTATAAGCAAATAAATTAATACAACACCTGTATCAGGTTGTAGGAATGTTAGTATAGAAGGAATACCAACTACAATGGCTACTTTAAATAAAAATATAAATTCTTGTTTTAAAGTAGGTGAATTAAATTTTTCTTTGAAACTATTAATCATTTTACCTAATACTATAATAAGTATTATCTTCATAAATTCGCTAGGTTGAATATTTCCTATACCAGGAATTTTAAACCAACATCTGGCATCATTTATTTCAGCTCCAAAGAATAATACTAATATTAACGAGACTACACCAATTATATAAAATATCCAGGCATTCTTATATAAAAACTTATTACCAATAAACATAATAAAGTAAATAAGTACAAATCCTATTACATACCAAAGTATTTGCTTAAGTATCAAATAATTATTTTCTTCAAGTAAAGTTTCTGCGCTTCCAATAGTAACAATACTTATAATAGCAAATAAAACTATACAAATAATAAGACTAATATCAATTTTATATTTAGATATATTCTTCATTATATCACCATTATTATCTTACACCATTTACACTTTTTATACAATAAAATAACAAAATATTTCTTTTTTTTCACTTTTATAGTATAATGATAGTGGTGATTAAATTGAATTTTAGAATAGAGTATATAATAATAATTTTAGTATGTTTAGTAATTGCTGTTGCAATAGTACGTTCAAAAAGAAAAGATTTTAAATTAGAAGCTAATAAATTAATAATGTTATTAGGCGGAAAAGATAATGTATTAAAATATGAAGTTAATAAATCTCGATTTATAGTCGAGTTAAAAGATGTATCAAAAGCCAATAAAGATGGGATACAAAAAATGGGTGCTCAAGGAATAGTTGAAATTGATAATCAATTAAAAATTATTTTAGGTAGTGATGCTAAACAATTAATAAAATATATAAATGAGTTAAAGTGATATTTCGTCACTTTTTTTCATATTTCGACAAAATTCGACAAAAAAAATAGATATACTTATTATGGTGATATTATGAATTTATTTCAAATAGTGTTTTTAGATGTAGTATTAATTTCATTCCCTATATTAGTTTATTTAATTTATTTGTCAACAAATAAAAATATAAATAATAAAACAAAAACGTTATATTTAGATTTAACTTTAATCACGTCATTTTTTATGATACATAATTATGGAATAAATGATCCTAAAATAATACCAGTACTGGTTTTAAATTCTATTGTTATTTTTTGCTTTTTAGAAAATAAATATATTTTAGCTAATATTTTTTCAGTATTAATTATTTTAATATTTAAAAATACATTTAATTATATAAGCTTTTTATTATTAATTTATATATTTATGAATATTATGTACTTAATAAAAAGAAAAAAGAATATAAGTAATAGTATATTTATTCAGATATTTATAACGGTAAACAGTATAATTTATTTTTTCTGGATTTATAAATATAACTCTGCTTACTTTAATATAAATAAATTAATATTAATAATACTAAGCTATTTCTTTATAGCTAACATAATGTGTTTAATATATGAAACAGGTAAAAATATTTTACAAACTCATTTGACATTTAAGGAATTACAACAAGAAAAACAAATAAGATTATCTTTATTTAAAATAACTCATGAAATAAAAAATCCTATAGCTGTGTGTAAAGGATATTTAGATATGATGAATGTGACTGATACAAAACAAGTAGAAAGATATATTCCAATTATTAAATCAGAAATAGAAAGATTACTTTCTTTATTACAAGATTTTCTACTTATAAATAAAAATAATTTGGATTTAGATATAATGGATTTTAATATGTTAGTAGAAGATACATTAGAAAAAATAAAACCACTTCTTGATGAAAATAATATTAATTTAAAATTAGATATATTAGATGATGAAATATTTGTTAATGGGGATTATAATAGACTTAGTCAAGTTTTACTTAATATATTAAAAAATAGTATAGAAGCAATTCCACAAGAATCAAAAGGAAGTATAAATATATCAACAAAGATAAAAAAGAATAATTATTGTCTAGTTATAGAAGATAATGGGGTAGGAATGACAGAAGAAATTAAGAAAAAGATAAAAGAACCGTTCTTTACTACTAAAAAAAGAGGTTCTGGATTAGGTGTTTCTCTTATTTATGAAATACTAGAAGCTCATGATGGAAAAATAGAGTATGAATCTGAATATGGAAAAGGAACTAAAGTTACTATTCAAATTCCATTGTATGAATAAGGTAAGTAAAACTTATCTTTTTTAACATTATTTATTGAAATTTTATTTTAGTTTTTATATAATGATAGTGGTGATAGTATGAAGGGTAAATTAATAGTAATAGAAGGAACAGATTGTTCTGGAAAAGAGACTCAAACTAAAAGATTAGTAGAAAGATTAAATAACGAAGGAATAAAATGTGTAAGGATGAATTTTCCTGCTTATGATAGTCCAACAGGTAAAATAATAGGAGGGCCTTATTTAGGTAAAAAACACATATGTGAAGGATGGTTTGAAGAAGGCGCTGCTAATGTGGATCCTAAAGTATGTTCTTTATATTATGGAGCAGATTTTTTATATCATTTAAACGAAATGAATCAAATTTTAAATAGTGGGACAACTATTATTTTAGATAGGTACTTTTATTCTAGTTTTGCTCATCAAGGTGGAAAAATTAGTGATAATAAAAAAAGATCTGAAATGTATAATTGGTTAGAAAATTTATTTTTTGATTTATTAGGATTACCAGATGCAGATATAAAAGTCTTTTTACACATGCCATATGAAGTTTCTTTAGAACTTAAAAAAAATAGAGAAGAAGCTATGGATCAACATGAGTCTAATAAGGAACACCTTCTTATGGCAGAAAATGCATATAAGGAAGTAGCTAATTTATATGAATTCAAAACAATAGAATGTAATAATGGTGATAAACCTAAAAAAATAGAAGATATAAATGACGAATTATATAATTATGTGTATGGAATCTATGAAGAAGAAAAAAATAATGAATATAATGTATATAAGTATAATTTGTAATATTTTATAAGTTGTGTTATAATTATTCAAGTTGTGGAGGTGCAAATAGTGATAAATGTATTAAAAAAAGGTTTGAAAAAATTTAAAAAATATTTAAAAACTAATATATTAATGTGTACTTTTATCATAACTTCGTTAATAAATGGATGTTTACTTAGATTTTTTACAGTAGAAAATTATTTTGCTATAAAACCAATACTTGCAGATTTAGTATTCTTGTTTATAATAACTGCATTTGGATATTTTATAAAACCTAAGCACCAATTTAAATATTTTATTATATGGAGTGTAGTACTAAACTTAATATGTATAATAAATTCTGTATATTATAGTAATTATTTATCATTCGCCTCAGTATCACTTCTTAAAACAGCTTCTGAACTTGGTGGATATACAGACGCAGTATTTGAAAATATATTAGAGTTTAAAGATTTAATATTTATTTGGCAAATATTTGCTTTAAGTTTTGTACATGTACAACTAAAAAGAAAGAAATATTATACTAAAGTAGTAGAAATAGAAAATGGAAAAATAAGATTTTTAAATATGCTTGTAGTAGCTCTTATTACTTTAGGTTTCTTTGTTTCTATGTTAACTGGTACAGATATAAGTAGATTAAACAAACAATGGAATAGATCCTCAATAGTAATGGAATTTGGTATATATGTATATCAAGTTAATGACTTAGTTAGTTCAGTAAGAACTACAGTAAATGAAATGTTTGGATATGATGAAGCATATAAAACATTTAGAGAATATTATGAAGTAGTTGAAGAAGAAGATAAAGATAATAAATATACTAATTTATTTAAAGGTAAGAATGTTTTAGTAATACATGGTGAAAGTATTCAAAACTTTACTTTAAATTTAAAATTTAATGGTGAAGAACTTACACCTAATTTAAACAAACTTACAAGTGAAGGAATATATTTCTCTAACTTCTATTCTCAAGAAAGTGTAGGAAATAGTAGTGATAGTGAATTTACTTCTTTAAGTTCATTACTACCATCATCGAGTGGTACAGTATTTATGAACTATTTTGATAGAGATTATGAAACAATATTAAAATTATTAAAAGAAGAAGATTATTATACATTTTCAATGCATGGTAATGCAGGAGATGCTTGGAATAGAAATATCACATATAACTATTTAGGATATGATGATTTCTATTATTATACAAAAGATTATGAAATAGATGAAACAATTGGTTTAGGATTATCTGATAAATCATTCTTTAGACAATCAATAGAAATAATAAAAGAAATAGATAATGAATATACTAATTGGTATGGAACACTTGTAATGCTTACAAACCATACACCATTTAGTGATATAGGTGAATATAGTGATTATTCTGTAGATTATAAAACTGAAGAAGTAGATCCAGAAACAGGAGAAGCAATTTATACTCCATGGCTTGAAGGAACTAAAATAGGTAATTATTTGAAATCAGTTCATTATGCGGATGAAGCTATTGGAGAATTACTTACTCAGTTAGAAGAGTCTGGACTTTTAGAAGACACTGTAATAGTTTTATATGGAGATCACGATTGTAAATTAAAACAATCAGAATTTAAAAAGCTATATGAAAGTGAATACTATGAAAGTGTTTTAATAGATCCATCTGATACAGTTGGAATTATAGATGAATTTACTTATGAAATAAATAGAGAAGTTCCATTTATAATTTGGTCTAGTGATATAGCTAATACTAAATATACAACAGAAGAAACAGAAGTTATGGGTATGATAGATATTATGCCAACTTTAGCTAATATGCTAGGTATAGAATCTAAATACGCACTTGGAAATGATATGTTTAGTATAGATGATAACGTAGTAGTATTTCCAGATGGTAACTGGATAACTAATAAACTTTATTATAATTCATCAAAGAATGAATTTAGACAATTGGATTTAGATACTTCTATAGATGTAGATTATATAAATTATTACAATGAATATGCAAACAATCTTATAGATGTATCTAATGGTATAATAACTTATGACTTAATAAAAGCATATGAAACAGGTACTGAAACATTAATCGATGAAAAAGAATAACTTTTTCATCTTTTTTTTTTACTTTTTTTAAGGTATAATAAATGTATAAAGTAGGTGATTATATGTTAGGTAAAATAATAAGTATTAATGATAATACAGTTTTACTTAAATTAAATGTAAAATTAGAAGAAATGCCAAATATTATAAATTTATATGTATTATTAGAAGATACAAATAAAAAATTTATTGGAGAAATAATAGATATAAAAGATGGAATAGCTACTATAAACTTAGTTGGTGAATATAATGATGATAATTTTGTATTTGGTATATCGAATAAACCATCTTTTAAAGCAACCTCAAAACTTATTTCTAAAGAAAAAATAAATAATATTATTGGTATGCCTAATTATGACGAAAAAAAAGATTTATATATAGGTAAAAGTCCTATTTATGAAGGAGTAAATATAGGTATTAATATCAATGATTTCTTCAGTAATCACTTTGCTATATTTGGTTCTACTGGAAGTGGTAAATCTTGCAGTGTAGCTAGAATATTTCAAAACTTATTTGAAAAACAAAAATCATTTGCTTATAGAGCTAGTATTTTAATATTTGATGCATATGGGGAATATCATACTGCATTTAAAGATTTAAATACAAAAGTGCGTGAAATAAATTTTAAATCTTATACAACAAATACTAATGATACTGAAGTACCTAAAATAAAAATGCCTTTATGGTTACTTTCTGTAGATGATGTAGCTCTACTTCTTGAAGCTGATTCTAGAAGAGATTTACCTATAATAGAGAAAGCTATGAAATTAGTAACTATATTTGCTAGAGAAGAAAAACAAGTATTAAGAAGTAAAAATGATATAATAGCTAGAGCTTTACTAGATATACTTGCCAGTGGAAATACACCAGCTCAAATAAGAGATCAAATATTCTCAGTACTTAGTCATTATAAAACTAAAGATTTAAACTTAGAAACTCCTATATATCAACCAGGATATACTAGACCTTTAAAACAATGTTTATTAATAGATAGTACTGGTAAAATAAGAGAAATGGAATTACTTACTACTTTTATAAGCGGGTTTTTAGTTGACGATGTTAATTTAAGTGTACCAGATGGAAGTTTTAAATATACATTAAAAGATTTATATGATGCATTTGAATTTGCTCTTATTTCAGAAGGTATACTTAATAGTGAAAAAATATTTGATGAATATAACGTACTTAAAGTTAGACTTAGAAGTTTAGTAAACGGTGAGTACGCTAAATACTTTGAAATAGATGAGTATCAAACCAAAGATCAATTTATAAAAGAAATATTAACTGTAGAAAATGGTAAAAGAGCTCAAATAGTTAATTTTAATATAAATTATGTAGATGATAGATTTGCTAAAACATTAACAAAAATCTATTCAAAGATATTCTTTGATTATTGTAAAAATTTAAAAAATAGAGCAACTCTTCCAATACATATAATCTTAGAAGAAGCACATAGATATGTGCAAAATGATTCTGATATAAATGTAATAGGTTATAATATATTTGATAGAATTACAAAGGAAGGAAGAAAGTATGGAGTGATGCTTGGTCTTATTTCTCAAAGACCATCAGAACTTTCTACAACAGCTTTATCTCAATGTAGTAATTTTCTAATATTTAGAATGCTTCATCCTACAGATGTAGAATATATGAGCCAGATGATACCTAATATAACTAATGAAATAATAAAGAAAATAAAACTATTACAACCTGGAACTTGTGTAGCTTTTGGTTTGGGTTTCAAAATTCCATCATTAATAAAGTTAGAAATGCCAAATCCAGCTCCTTCTAGTAGTAGTTGCGATGTAAGTAATATTTGGTTTGTAGATAGAGGATAAAAAATATTGTGTATATTTGTAAATAAAATTACACACCAATAGAATTAAATTTGTAAAATATTTTACACACTATAAAAGAGAAAGAAAGCAATATACTTTTAGGTAAAAAATATTGAATAAAAGGTAAAAATATGATATTATCGTAGTAGATAAAAAATAGAAAAATGATTTGTTAAATTTTGCTTATTCAATGTGGGTAAAATAATTCGCAAATCAACAAGAAAGTAGGTAATCCTGATGAAAAGATTAAGACCATTTGTACGCGCTGGGGGGGGGTATCCTCTATTAAATAAACTAATAAAACCAAAGAGTTTATTAGTATTATTAATGTTTTTAGTACTAAGTGTAAGTATAGGATATTCTAGTTTAACAACAAGTTTAAATATAACAGGATTAGTAACAAAA